>PUNN01000341.1 GCA_003552605.1 Phycisphaeraceae bacterium | reverse complement strand
CTGACCATGCCACCCCGCCTATTCTCTATGCGAAATGGGGCCGCGGGAAATGTCATGCACGCTACGGCAGGCCCGGCCGTCATGTAGCCGCTTCGCTCCGGCGAGCCGTCCGGGCTACCATGAGGCGCCCCCGTGCGGGCGCTGATTTAAGAGAACGACCATGAAACCCCGCCAGATCGCCCATCACCTTGCCGAGCAGTTCGCCGACCGCCTGCTGGCGACTCACGCGGATGATCCCCACCCGAGAGTCCATGTCGACGCCACACATTGGCGCAACGTGGCCGAATATCTGCACGGCCACGATGAGTTTGCCATGGACTGGCTGGCGTGCATCACCGGTGTGGATTACCCGGCGGACAATCAACTCTGCGCCGTCTATGACCTGCGGTCAACCCGACATGGTCACTGGTTCGCGGTCAAGGTCTACGTGGACCGCGACAATCCGCACGTTCACTCGGTGAGCGACCTGTGGCCGGCCGCGGACTGGCACGAGCGCGAGGCACACGACCTGCTCGGCATCGTGTTCGACCATCATCCCGACCTTCGCCGCATCCTCCTGCCCGAAGACTGGGTCGGCCATCCGCTACGCAAGGATTATGCCTTCCCGCGCAGCTACCACGGCATCCCGGGCACGTACGAACTCGACTGGCAGCAGAAGCCGGACTATCCCGCATGATGCAGGGCCCATGGTGAACGATGCCCCTTCCGGAATGGCGGTAGCAAATTGTTCTCACAGTGATGCAAAATCAGGCCGTAGACGCGATACCGCCAAAGCAGAAACGCCGCGGAAAACAGTCCACGGCACATGCAGCCTATGCCTCCGATGGTGATGCGAAATCGCCGGACACATCTTCGGCACCGGTCTCGCATCGCAGAGCGGCGGGATCGACGCCGAGGTTGAGCAGTTGGGCCGGTTCCGCACAGAAGTTGCCCCCGGCGAGACAGAGATCCCCTTCGACCTGCCGGCAGTGGCGGATCACCAGCACAGGCCGCGCGGCGGTGTAGCCGTGAACGAGCATCTCCACGTACACAAGCGTTCCGGGCTCATACCGCGCCGGGCTGATGAAGCCGATGCCCCCGAGGCCGACATCACGAAGCATTCCCCCGACCGGCTCACCTTCCAGTCCCAAGCGCACAACCGGCTCGATCATCACATCGCCGCGAACCACGAACCGGCGAAAGCCGCGCTTCGACTGCCCCACCTCATCACTGCGCACCTGCTCAAGCTGCTCGAGCCGCGCGAGCAGTTCCCGGGGATCAACTGATCGACTCATGTCACACCTTTGCCACGCAACCGGATTTCGATGAATTGTGCCGGAAACGCTCCGGAATCACCGCCATGTGTAGATATCGACCGCGGCAGGTTGTGAGTAACAGAATTGGCGTCGAAGCAGGAAAATTGCGCAAAACGATAGCGACCGGGCGACTTTGCGAAAACACGCACAAGAAAGAAGAAAGGACACTCGGGTTCTGGCAGCGAGAGACTTTATCAACACCCAAAGGGCTGGCGCGGTCGCTCAACGAATCGGGTGGACCGAGTGCCGCTTCGGCTGGTCGAACAGCATGATCGACTCGAACTCCTCGTTCACCTGCCGACGATTGAGGTCGAAGGTTCGACGTCGATCTTCCCAAGTCTGCTGGGGTGTCTGACTCACGGTGTGCATCTCGCTCGCATACGGCGAGGTCATGGAGCAACCGGTCTGACCGAGACCGACGACCGCGAGGGCCGCCACACCGAGGATCATCGCAGCACACCGTTTCATGGGAACACCTCTCTAGTGGAGTGAGCTTTTATTGTGAAACAAGCCGGCTGGCGTGTCAAACCCGCATCGCCCCAGCACCTGACGCAAAACCACCTGTACTATTCGAAAATACGCAACACAGGCGCCGGTGCCTGGCGCGGAGGCCGCCGCGTTACTTCATCACCTCATCGGGGATCGCCTGCTCGGCCTTTTGCGGCTCGGCCTGCTGAACCGGCCGTGGCTGCTGAGGCGCGGCCTGCCGCGGCTGGCGGTCACCGGCCTCGCCCGCCTCGCCATCGTAGCTGGCCGATACGAGGAATATCTCGACACGCCGATTCGCCTCCGTACCGCGTGGACGGCCCTGGTCATCTCGCTGGTGCGGCACGGCGGGGTGATGCTCGCCATGGCCCACCACGGCCATACGCTGCTCCGAGATGCCCATCTCGGAGAGCTTTCGCATCACCGAGATCGCCCGGAAGGCTGAAAGACCCCAGTTGTCCTCGAAACGGCGAACGTTCTCGGGATTGGTCACCGGCACATCATCGGTATGCCCGACGATCCGAAGCTCGAAGTCGTCGCCAAGCTCGCGAACGATGCTGGCAAGCTGCCGTAGGCCCTCGACCGCCCGATCACGCACCTCGATGCTGCCGAGGGCGAAGGTCAGGTCACTGGCAAAACGGATCATGCCGCGGTCGCGGTCGTAGGTCATCAGGTCCGGGTGCTGTTCCGCAAGGCGCTGGAGGGCATCATCAAGGTCCTGTGGCAGCGGGGCGCCGATGACCTCGGCCCGGCGCTGCGAAAGCTCCTCGATCCGCTGTCGGGCATCGGCCATCGCTTCCTCGAATTCAGCGCGCTGGGCCTGCTTGGCTTCCTGGAGCCTCTCGAGCTCGGCAAGCAGTTCCGGGTCTTGCCGCGGCGGCTGATCGCGCAGCGTCTGAAGCTCCGACTGGAGCGTGCTCAGACGCCCCCTCAACTCCTCATTCTGGGCCCGGAGGGTGTTGTTGTCCTCGCGTAACTGGTCGGCCACATCCTGCGAGACGCATCCGACCGAAGTGAACACAGCCATTAAGAACGCGACGATTGCTTTGCTGGGCGAGTTCATGGCGCCATCCTTTCTTGCTGGCGGTCGTCCGGGGGTGGATCCCTCCACCCCCGCCTGTCGTGACCCTTAATATACTCGATTTGGCGGCCGCGGTGCACGCTGCGGGCCCCGGGTGCGGGCAGCGATGGCGACTGCTTGCGTAACTGCCGATGCGACCCCGTGATGGGATCATCCGCCATGGCACAACCGGCTTCGCAGCAGCCCCGCATCCTCATCGCCGGCGCCCTCCGGGACGCCGCGCATTGCTGTTATCGGCCCGGGGCCATCGCGCTGTCCAATAACCACATTCTTGCCGTCGAAACCCCGGAGGCAATCCGACGGCGGTACCCCGTGGCGCCGGTCAGCGAGTGGCCCGAGCATATCGTGCTCCCGGCCATGGTCAATGCCCACGCCCACCTCGCCCTGAGCGACCTCGGCCCCCGCCCCTACCAGGGTGCGTTCATCGACTGGCTGATGATGGTGATGGAACAGGCACCCCGGGAGGCCGATGCGGTCGAGCAGGCCATCGCCCGCGGCGTCCACCTGTCGCTCGAGGCCGGTGTCGGGTGGGTCGGCGACATATGCCCCCTTCCGGCGGGGATCGCGCACCGGGCCCACGCCGGCCTCGGCGGCGTGCTCTACCTCGAATGCACCGGGATCGGCGACAGGGCCGAGCAGCGGGCCGAGGCGCTCCCACCGGCCGCATCGGAACTGAACGGGGCCATGGGCCACCACCGCGGCCAAAGGCTTCTACCCGGGCTGTCGCCGCATGCCCCCTATTCCACGGGCGCGCCCGTTTACGACGCCGCGGCCCGAATGCATCACCGCTACGGCATGCCCCTGTCCACGCACCTTGCCGAGACGCTCGAAGAGATCGACTTCACCACCCGTGGCCAAGGGCCGATGGGCGATCTGCTCAAACGGATCGACCGCTGGGATGATCGCATCGTTATCCCACGCTGCCATCCCATCGATGCCCTCGAGCCGGCGCTCGCCGCAGCCCCGTGGCTTCTGGCACACTGCAATTACCTTGAACCACGCCATATCGCCCTGCTCGCCCGCTGCGGGGCAAGCGTGGTCTACTGCCCCACGGCGAGTGCCTATTTCGGCCATCCCCATGATGGTCACGCCGTGCATCCGTATCGCCAGTTGCTTGAAGCGGGTGTCAACGTCTGCCTCGGCACGGATTCGATTCTCTGCCAACCACCCGATGAGCGCGAGCCGCTGGGCATCCTCCCGCAGATGCGGCTGCTGTATCAGCGCGATGGGACCGCCCCCGACGTCTTGCTGTCAATGGCAACCACCCGCGGGCTGATGGCGATGCAGATTGATCCGGCGATGGCGACGCTCGCCACCGGCGCCCCCGCGCGACTCATCGCCGCCCGGTTCGATCCAGCTGATTCGACCGACCCGCTCAGCCAGGTCCTTGCCGGCAATGCCGGCATTGGAAAGACCATCGGCTTCTACGATGAGTTCGGTGTGGCGCCTCATGGGGCGCATCCACAGGCCGGCTCGGATGGACCGACGCCGCCATAAAGGGTGCCATTCAATCGGCCGGTCCCTCACGATCCGAATGTTTTTCGCGACCTTCCTGACGCGGGTCTTCCTCGCTTTCCGGCGGCCCGGCCGGTGCGTCATCCTGGCCCCCGGCAGCTTCATCATCATCGCTGCTGTGGCCTGTGGCCTCCGGCGAGTCCGCCGCATCGGAAACGGTGCTTTGAGCCGATGAGGCCGCGTCGGGTTCGGCGGAAGAAGGAGGCGCGGCATCAGCGGCACCTGCCTCCGGACCGCCAGCGCCGGTGTTGCCGGCTTCAAACATGCCGCGGACCGCATGTTCATCGGTGGGATCACAGAAGATGAACACGTGATCGCCGGCCTCGATCATGGTATGCCCCCTTGGTGCCATCAAATGGTCAGCACGCACCAGCAGCATCACCACCGCGGAACCGGGCAGCGCAAGGTCACGAAGCTCGCGTCCCGCCGCCGGACTTCCAGCCTCCACACGGAGGTCGACGAGCTTGGCGTCGAGCGGCATGGCCGAGGTGATGTCCACCGCGGCCACGGGGTCGGGCGGTGCCGGCCGCTGCATCTTCATCCACCGGGTGAACCCGCGCACGGTGGTGCCGGGAATGATGGCACTGACGACCACCACGAAGAAGACGAGGTTGAACACCTCGATCGCCTTTTCCATCGCTTGAGGGTGACCCACCGCGGTTAAAACAGGGATGGTGGCGATGATGATCGGCACCGCACCGCGAAGGCCCAGCCAGGCGATCACCGCGATCTCCCGCCAGGCGTAACCGAATGGCAGCAGCAGCAGCGTGACCACCACCGGCCGCGCCACCAGTGCGATGAACAGCGCCAGGCCCAACCCCTGAAGCGCCACCCCGGGAAGGTGTGTCGGGAACACCAGCAACCCCAGCAGAAGGAACATCAGCGCCTGCGCCAGCCACGCGAAGGCATCATGCGTCTTGACGAGATTGCCCTTGTAGGGCAGGTTGCCGTTGCCCATGACAATGCCGGCCACGTACGCGGCCAGGAAGCCGCTGCCCTCGAGCACGGAAGGAATGCCGAATGCCACAAGTGCCACCGACAGGGAGAAAACCGGGTAAAGGCCGGCGGTCGACAACTGCACCGTCAGAAACAGCCACCGCCCCATCCAACCGATCAGGGCGCCGAAGACCCCGCCGATGAGCAACTGAACGATGATCCCGGGCACAACCAGCCAGCCCGGCGCCTCGCCTTCGATCGTGAATGCGGTGGCAGCGGTGGCCAGCATGATGGCCATGGGGTCGTTGAGTCCACTTTCGAGCTCGATCGTCAGGCCCGTTCGCTTCTGCAGGCGCAGGCCCTTGAACAGGGCGAACACCGCCGCAGCGTCGGTCGAGGAGACGATCGCGCCGATCAGCAGCGCCGTCGGCCAGTCCAGCCCCACCAGCCGCGCTCCCAGGCTCGTCATTCCCGCCACCCCGACCACCCCCACCGTGGCAAGCACGCCCGCCGGCGCCAGCACCAGCCGGGCCTGATGCCACCGGGTGTTCAAGCCGCCGTCATAGAGGATCACCACCAGGGCCAGGGTGCCGAAGATGAAGGCCAGGTCATAACGCTCGAACGCGATCCCGCCCAGCAGGTCCGAGCCGGACAGCATGCCCACCAGCAGGAAGAGAAAGTAAACCGGCACCCCCGCCCGCACCCCCAGCCGGCTGACGAGACACCCGACGATGAGCATCACGCCGGCTGCCGCCATAACAATCGATGTCAGTTGGGGTAGGTCCTGCATCCCATGGAGGTCCGCACGGCCGGTGGTCGCCGGATTGTAGTGTCCTTCCGCCAAGCCGCAACGCGGCATGAGCGGCTACAAAAAAGGGGCGAATGGGCCCAGTGCCCCCGTTTGCTCCCCGGGAAGCGCCGGGCGAGGGCGGGTTTCACAAGAGATGTGGCGTTCTGACTCGATGCAACCGAGACAGGACGTATGCTCGCCTTCTGTGCTGAAGGGATGCAACGCTTACCGGCCGCTCACCCCCAGTTTCCCTCCCGGGCCATATTGAGCCATGCCAGCCCCCTGTAATTGCCACTTTCATCGCCGAGGTTGCCGTGGCACGGCATGAGGCATGCCCCGATGCGCTCTGCCACTGCCGGGGGAGGGGGCAGGCTAAACGGCGTAGTTTCGAATGACGCTCACCACCGCGAGAATGATCAGCACCACGCCCATCGCCGTGAGAACGGGCGGGTAATTGCCTTCTGATGCCGTCCGGGATGGGCGGATCACACCGATCTTGCGCAGATCATGACCGCACTCGGGGCAGATAAAGTCCGGCAATTTTCGCACGCTGTAACCGCAATGGGCACAGCACGGATCGGGGGCCTCCGGCCGCATCGCCGGCCCGGCCAGCCACCGGCAAAGCCACATCAGCCCGGGCATGACCAGGGCCAGCCCGAAGACGACCAGCACCGCCAGGGCGGTCATACCGTAGATGGATTGAATCCCATCCATGCAACCACATTTTAGCCGGCATCGGTCCCGGCCCGCCCACAGCAAGGCCGCAAATTCGCCCGTACGGCAAGGGCGCACCGCCGCGTCCTCCACCCGTGTGCACCACATTCCCCACGGACGTCGCAACTCGCAGAATCGAACGGCTGACGATGCCAGCGCCCGGCCCTGAAAAGCGGCCGCTGCCCACACGCCTCGGGGGTCTCGGGGCAAAGGAGGACCGCGAGAATGGTCACGTCCCCTCCGACCCGCCCCCTCCTCGTGGCGGACTACAATCGCCTGCCATGACCGATCAGCAGCGCCTCGATGCACTTAAGGACCGGGCCCGGCAACTGCCGCGCGTGCCGGGGGTCTACCTGATGAAGGATGAGCAGGGGCGTGTCATCTACGTCGGCAAGGCCACCTGCCTGCCGGACCGGGTGGCGAGCTACTTCCTGCCCTCGAACCGCGGCGGCGAAATGCTCGGGCCGAAGAAGCAGCCCATGCTCAGCGCGGTTCACGATTTCGACATCATCGAGTGCGAGAGCGAATGGGAAGCGCTGCTGACCGAGAACCGGCTGATCAAGGACCTCCACCCGCGATACAACGCGCGGCTGACCGATGGCAAGAGCTTTCCTTACCTTGTCATTACCGTGCGTGATGATTTCCCGGGCGTCTTCATCACGCGCGAGCCGACCCACCCCGACTTCAAAGGCGCCAGGGTCTTCGGGCCATTCACAAGCGTCTACGCCCTGCGCGAGTCGATGCAACTGCTCCAGAAGGTGTTCAAGTTCCGCACTTGCACACTCGACATTCGCGAGGATGACCCCACCCGCCGGCATTTCCGGCCATGCCTGCTCTACCCGATCAAGCAATGCACCGCCCCGTGCGCGGCGAAGATCAGCCGGGAGGATTACCGGGCCGACATCCGGCGTTTCATCCGGTTTCTCGAGAGCAAGCGGTCGGTGATGCTGCGAGAGCTTCGCCAGGAGATGGAGCAAGCCTCGAAGGAACTCGCGTTCGAGAAAGCAGCCACGCTCCGCGACCAGATCCGTGCCATCGAGAAGCTCGACGAACGCGGCCGCCGCGCCGATGGCTGGCAGCCGGAAACCGAATCACTGATCGCCGATCCGAAGAAGAGCCTGGAATCGCTGCGGCGCACGCTGGGGCTGAACGCCCCCATCCGCTGCATCGAGGCGATCGACATCGCACACCTCCAGGGCGGTGAGACCGTCGGCTCGAAGGTGTGCTTCGTCGATGGCCGGCCGCTGAAGAATGAATACCGCCGCTACAAGGTGCGCTCGGTCAGCAACGATGATTACGAGGCCATCCGGGAGGTCGTCGGCCGGCGGTACCGCGATGCGGGTGAAGGGCACGAGTTGTACCCGGAGGTCATCCTGATCGACGGCGGCCTCGGCCAGCTTCACGCCGCACTCGAGGCCTTCGAGCAACTCCACGTCAAGCCGCCGATGGTCATCTCACTCGCGAAGAAAGAGGAGTTGATCTACACCCAATCGCGCAGCGAACCAGTACGGCTCGGCCGTGAGAACCCGGGCCTGAAACTCTGCCAGGCGATACGGGATGAGGCCCACCGCTTCGCCCAGCACTATCACCACATCCTTCGCGGCAAGCAGGTGCTCGGGGAGAAGGGCGCCGCCGCGGCCCGCCGCGCGCGCAAAAGCACCCGCCAGCGCCGCGCAGGTGCCACCGGCGAGCCCGAGGCGGAGCCCCAGACCGATGGACAGGGGCGCGGCGATGACTGAACCACACCCCATCGCCGCCGCCTTCACGCAGATGGACGATGGCATTGCCCTGAGGGTCAAGGTCGTCCCCGGCGCCCGCCGCGATCACATCGCGGGCATGTTGGGCGATCGGCTCAAGGTGACGATCGCCGCGCCGGCCGAGGATGGCAAGGCCAACCGGGCACTGTGCAGGCTTTTTGCCCGGCGACTTGAAGTCGCAGGCCGGGATGTGGCGGTCGCCGCGGGCCATTCCGGGCCGATGAAGACGCTCCATATCCGCGGGATCGACCCGGCGACGGCGGCATCTCGCCTGAGCCTGATGGTTGATGGCGACTGATCGGCGTGGCGGACCTGCCCCGGGGAAGCCCCAGGGCGAACGCATGTAGCTTGGGTGGCATGGTCAGCAGCCGTCTTCGGCTGATGGCCATGCGGCGAACCCCCAATCACAGGCCGTCATGGCCATCGGCTGCGGACAGCCGCTGACCAT
>PUNN01000144.1 GCA_003552605.1 Phycisphaeraceae bacterium | reverse complement strand
GTTGCCTTCAGGCCGGTGCTCGATCAGCGCGGCGAAGGCACGCGGATCGCGTCCACGGTTTCGCGCCGCGGCGTACAGCACGCTCTGAATCTCCGGATCCTCCGACCGCTCAGCCAGAGGACGCAGCCCGCGGCGGGAATCGGCCAGCGCCTGCGCCGCCGCGCGGCGGACCGACGCCTCGTCATGGTCCAGCCACGCCACGATCCGCTCCCAGTCATCGTCATCACCCACACGAGCCAGAAGCTCAATCAGGCGCGGTCGTGGCAACCCGCCGTTAGCGTCGATCCGCTCATATACCTTCGCCCTCAGCCGCTCATGCAGCGCTTCATCGACCTTGTCATTGTCGAACGCACGCATCAGCGCCGCCGCCGCGCGGTCACGCGTCACCTCATCGTCAAGTAGAGCGATCATCGGCTCGACCGCTTCGGCCATCGGTACACGCTCGAGCACAAGAAGATAAGCCGCGCGCACGCCGGCATTGCCTTCCTCGCCTTCCTTCAACCGCTCGGCCACCACCTTCGCCGCCTCGGCGTCGACCAGGTCGGCCAGCAGTTCCGCCGCGCCCTTGCGCACCGTCGGCGAGGTGTCCTCCAAACTCGCGACCAGCGCCTTGCGCAGTTCCTGACCGATCAGCCCCGGCGTCAGCAGCAACTGACCAGCCAACTCGAGCGCCAGCCGTCGCGTCGCTTCCATCTCATCCTCGAGCAGCCGTGCAAGATACGCCTGGCGTTGCTGCGCGGGCGTGGCCCAGAACAACTGCCGCCGCGTGCTGAGCAACTGATCCTTCAGCCGCGAGGCCGATTCATCCAGTTCCGCATTGCGCCGGGCGTGATGCTCGATCAGCGAGGCATACCAGTGCGCCTCGGTGGCATGCTGAATCCGCCGCCACCACTCGAGCCACCGGCCGGCATCCTCACCATACTCGCCAATGCCCGTCAGCCGCGCCAGCGATTCAAACACCGCCTCGCGAACCGCCTCGGGGGGATCATCCTGCATGATGCGGATCAGCGTGCCCGCGTTCGCCTTGGTCCGCTGCACCGCGAGGGCCAGGATGGCCCCGCGGCGGGTCTGCTCATCGGCCTCGCTGTCACGCGCCAACTCGGTCACGCGCCGCTGCACATCCCGGTCCTCGATCCGGCCGAGTGCATGTGCCAGGTCGTCGAGCAGTTCATCCTCCGCCTCGCCGATCGCATCGAGCAGCGGCTCGGCGAAGACCTCGGGCGTCGGCGGCAGCCGCCGCGACAGGGCCTGCGCAACAGCCCGGGTGGTCGTCTCGCTTTCACCGGCCTCGATCAGCCCGGCAAGCGCCTCATCGGCATCGGCCCACTCCTTATCCAGCAGGGAGCGCGCGGCATCGCGGCGCTGTTCGAGATTCAGGTTCGAAGCCGACACAAACCCAAGCAGTGTCTGCTTTTCCCGATCACGCGTCTCATCCGCAGCCCCCCCATCGTTGCTGTTGCCCGCAACCGGCACAGCGGCCAGCAGCACGCAGGCCAGCCCTGCCACGAGCCAGACGGCGCAAGATTTCAGGAAGGTGTCCACCATATGAACGGGTCTTGAAAATTCGAGGAAAACAAACCTGCCGAACGCTTCCATTCCGCCTTCTTCACCTTATAATAGCGTTATTATCGGTGATGATGCGCAGCATCCGCAGTTTTCCGCTCAATCGGGCCACCGGGGCCGTGTGGCCGCCCGGGCGGCCTGATGGGGCGCTGCAACCCCTCCCTCCACGGGCCGTGCGATGAACGACTGGTTCGAGGCCGAACAACACGCCGAACGCGCCCACGAGTTTCTCTCACTCGGCGATGCCGACCGCGCGTTGCGCGAGATTGACGCGGCGCTGCGCATCAACCCCGACCATCACCAGTGGCAATACGAACGTGGCCTCGCCCTTGATGCACTCGGCCGCCACGACCAGGCCGCCGTCTGCTTCCAGCACGCCCTGCGGCTTGGCGGGGAGCATCCGGAGACGCTGCTGCATCTCGGCATCGCCCTGCTGCGGGCCGACCGGCCGCAGCAGGCCATCGAGGCCCTCGCCCGGGCCAACGAGCTCGAGCCCGACCTCGAGCCCGGCTACTGCTACCGCATCGATGCCTGGGCTCGGCTCGACCGCCACGACCAGGCCGAGACCATGTTCTACATGGCCCGGCAACTGACCGAGACCTGCCCCCTCTGCTACGACCACATCGCCGCCAGCCTCGCCGCGCGCGGCGACCAAGACCGGGCCATCTGGTGCCTCGAGCGCCTGATCGAGCTCGAGCCCGACCACCCCGACGCCCGTGCCCGCCTCGGCCACGCCTACTGGCAGCGCGGCGACCCGGAGCAGGCCCGCATCTGCTACCTCGCCCACCTTCGACGCCACCACGGGGACGTCGAGGCCATGTTCGCCATCGGTGTCCTGCTGCGCGAGACGCACCGGCTGTCGGAGGCCTCGGCCAAGTTCCGCCAGATCATCGAGTTACAGCCCGAGCACGCCCGCGCACACCTCCAGCTTGGCGAGCTGGCGCTCATCGCTGACCACGCCGATGCCGCCACCGCCCACTTCCACCGCGCACGCCGCTGCGACCCCGACCTCGCCGGCCCGTGCCTCGGGCTCGCCCGGCTGGCATGGCTGCGAGGCGACCGGCGGGCCGCGCGGCGGCTGGCACGACTGGACATGCAGCAGCGGATGCGAACGCCCCAGCAGGCACTCGACCTCGGCCACCTGCTGATCGAGCTCGACATGCCCCTGCCCGCCATCCCCCTGCTGACCAGCGTGATCGAGGCCAGCGGCGCCGGCCCCATCCCACCGAAGATGCGGGCGACGGCACTGCTATACCGCGGGGTAGCGCGGCTGGTCAGCGGCTACCTCGACTCGGGCATCGCCGACTGCCGCAGATGCCTGCGTCTGGACCCGGACAACACGCTCGCGGCCCACAACCTGGTGCTCGCCCACCTCGGCACGGGCCAGTTGAACCGCGCCAAGGCCTGGCTCCGCCGCGCTGAACGCATCGCCCCGTTCAACCCCCGCCTCCCCGAACTGCGCCACCGCCTCCGCCGAGCCCGCCTCAGCATCGCCCTGACCCGCCTCGGCCTCCGCCGCCCACCAAGGGGGTGAGGCCGAGCCGGGCCCAAGGGACACGCCCCTTGGAGTGCCAGTGCCACGCCCGGTCCGGCCCCTGCCGCACGGAAGCTGGGTGGACCGAAACCGTGGCCGGGCCACCCAAGGCCGGGCCTTTCAACATTGACGCAGTCCGCCCCACAAGCCTTGGCGGACCACACAACCCCGGCTAGGCTTCTGGGGCTTAACCGGGGCTCTGTGGTCGTCGTGGTCCGCGCTCCTGAGTGAAGCGACGAACCGTTTCAGTCGATCGTTCGTAAATACCGGTGAAGACTTGTTCTCTGCCAGTGGCAGTAGAACCTACAAAGGCCTCCGCTGAGCCAGCCTGGCGAATCAGCGGTTTTTTTTTATGGGCATCGCGGCCCCCGTCGGATCAGATCCACGGTGCACAGACCTTCCGGCCGCTCAGGCGTTCGGACCGAGAATCGTCGTGAAGCGCAACGAAGCGGCATTTCTGTTTGATTGACAATCCACTTGCATCGCGGATGCGCCATACCGGTGTATCGTCTCACGCTACGACCGGGCCGTGGACGTACTCGTATTTAGTTCGATTCTCGCACAAGCGGAATCGTGCTGGTGAGAACTCCCGGTTTCGTGGGGTGGGTGGTGATGCCGTGTCAGGGCCACGGCTCAGCGGCTGCGCATGCGGACGATCTGGCGGTAGTTGTTACGGAAGAAGCGGGTCCATTCAATGCGGTCATCATCGGTCAGCTCGGGCCAGCCATCGGTGACCCGGCGCTGGAGTGCATCGAGTTCATCGACCACTTCATCACGCCGCGGGTGCTCGGGGTCGTCGAGGATGTCGCGCCAGTTGCGGGCAAGCTCATCATCGTCCCACGACAGGGTCAGGCGCGACGGCATGGCATCGAACAGCTCGAGCATCTCAGCGCGCACCTGCGGGTCGCGCTCGGCCATGATGGCGCGCCAGGCGCGTTGGAGATCGGCATGCACATCGAGCGCCATGGCATGGGCAATGGTCGCCACCGGGCCGAACCAGTCGGGCATGCCCTCCGGCACGCGGCGGGCGATCGCCCAGGGGTCGACCTCGCTGTCGGCCCAGTATTGCTTTTCCTGTTCGTTCACCGGATCGGCGTCAATGTCGATCCGGCCGGGCGCCTGCGGCTTGTAATACATGTCGTAGCGGATCGGCATGCGGCGAAGCTCGTAGCGGTGCGGTCCGTACTCCTGGCCACGTTGGCGCTGAAGCAGCGCCTGCCCGCGCGGTGAGAGGACGAAGTGGATGAACTGCTCGGCAAGCTCGCGGTTGGGGGCGCCTCTCAGCAGCGTGATCGGATCGGCCGTGATCGAGGTCAAGCCGGCCGGGTCCACGTACCCCACGCGCTCCTGCCCGACGGCGGTGAGCTGATAGCGGCCGTAGAAGTCGATGCACATGCCCACCGCGGCCTGCCCGTGGGAGACATCGGTGGGCACCTTGCCGGCGCTGTCGGTGAAATAGCGGGCGTTGGCGAACGCGCGGCGGAGCACCCACCAGCCTTCCTCCCAGCCCTTGTGACGCAGAATCGTGTTGTATGTCGCGCGGATCGAACCGGAGTGGCCGGGATCGGCCAGCGCGACCCAGGTGTAATACTCGGGCGCGGCCAGGTCACGCCAGGTTCGTGGCGGGTGGTCGGTCATGCCCACCCAGTCGAGAGCGTGGCGGTTGTAGACGATGCCGAAGCTCGACAGGGCCGCGCCGAACCAGGCCCGGCCGGTCTCGGGGTCATCCGGGTCGGTCGGCTCGTAGACATAGAGCGGCTCACCGCCAAGCTCGGACACGGGAAAGGTTTCGGCAAGGAATGCTTCGGTATCCTGCCCATCGAGGCCGAGGTCCGGCACACCGACGATGCGGATGCGCTGTCGCTCGCCACCGATGTTGACGTCGATGCCGCTTGCAAGGCGGTTGTGCTCGAAGGCACCGCCGCCGAAGAACAGGTCGTACTCACCCCGATCGAGCGTGCCACGCCGCGCGGCGGCGGTCATGACGCTCTCGAGTTGCATCACGAGGTCGCTCGTGCCGCCGGTGGTGATCCAGCGGAACTCGACCGGCGCCTCGCCGCGCTCCCGGCGCCAGGCGTTGAATGCGCGTGCGAACTCGTAGCGGATCTGCTCGTTATGGGGGGTCATGATGATGAGCGTCTGATCGTGTGTTTCGCCCCGGTCGATGAACATGCTCAGCACCACCGGCACCCCGGCCACGAGCACGAGCAGCGCGATGATCACGAGTCGGACGAGTCGATCATGCATTGGGAGGATCTCCGCAGCGCCTTGGCAGTATGTCCGCAATGGTAGCGGGTGACGCGTTCACCGGATGCGGAAATTCCATCACCGGCCGACACTGAGCCCTGCCGCGGCCGAGCCCCTTGGTTGCGCATCGCCCCCAACGGCGCCGCGCGGGGCCGTGGGGTGGCCTGTGCGGTGGCGTCAGCAGGTTGCAGCACCCGCGGGCCCCTGTGCAGGCACTGCGGGCGATCGCAGGGAGTGGCTGGGACCGGCCGTGTCCTGATGCGCAGCGAGGCGCTTCAGCGCGGCCGGGGCGGTCATTTCGGCTCACCGGGCAGGCGGACGGCGGAGACCTTCAAAACGCCCGGCCGCGCCTTGAGCCGGCTGATGAGGGCCTTGCCCGGCGGGGTGTCGACTTTCAGCAGCATCAGGGCGGTGTCATCGCGTCGGCTGATGGCCATGTCGGCGATGTTGACCTCGGCCTGCCCGAACTCGCCACCGACCATGCCCACCATGCCCGGCCGGTCCTCGTTCTGGAGCAGGACCATGTCGCCGGCGGGGATCATGTCCATGTAGTAGCCGTTGATCTCGACCACCCGTGGGCGAAGGTCATCGTAGACGCGGCCGACAATGCGGCGGACGCGGTCCTTGGGATGGGTCTTTTCATCCACGGCACCTTCGGGGCCGTGAACCTCGATGGCGAGCTGCGAGCCGCGCGGGCCGGACTCCTCACTGGTGATGCTGCGGACCTTGATCCCGCGCTTCTCGGCCACCTGCCGGACATTGATCACATTCACCGGTTCATCGAAACGGTCGGCGAGCAGCCCCACGAGGGTGGCACGTTCAATCGTGCCGGCGGCACCGATGATGTCCTCACCCTGAAGTTCGATGTTCACCTGGGCAATGCCGCGTGTGATCATGGGGTTGAGCAAGCGTGCCATGCGGCCGGCGAGGTCCACGAAGCGTTGCTGAACGGGTGTCAGGTCGACGCGGAGGCCCGGGGCGTTGACCGCACCGCGGATGCCGCGGCCGCGGAGAAATTCGAGCAACTGCTCAGCGGCGGCAACGCTGACCGCCTTCTGCCCCTCCTTCGTGCTGGCCCCGAGGTGCGGCGTGCAGAGGACCTTCGGGTGCTGGCGCAGGGGCGAATCGGCCGGTGGGGGTTCCTCGCTGAACACATCGAGCGCCACGCCTGCACACTGACCGGCATCGAGGGCGGGGATGATCTCATCCTCATCCACGATCCCGCCGCGCGCGGCGTTGACGATCAGCAGGTTGTTTCGACAAGCCTCAAACTGCGGCTTGCCCATCATGCCACGTGTCTCATCGTTGAGCGGCACGTGGAAGGTCACGATGTCGGCATGCGGCAGCATCTCATCGAACGAGCGGAACATCTTCACCTTGCCATCGAGCATCGTCCTGGCGTTGATGAACGGGTCGTAGGCGCCGACGTTCATGTCGAACGCGAGCGCGCGCTCGGCGACCGTGCGGCCGATGCGACCGAAACCGACAATGCCGATGGTCTTGTCGGCAAGCTGCGTGCCACTGAACTTGCTTCGGTCCCAGCCGCCTTCGTACATGGTGCGGTAGGCCGGGCCGATGTATCGGGCAAGGGCCATCAGCAGTGTCCAGGCGTGTTCGGCAGTACTGAGGGTGCTTGCCTCGGCCGAGTTCATGACCAGGATGCCGGCGTTGGTGGCCGCCTCGAGGTCGATGTTGTCGACCCCGACGCCGGCCCGGGCGATGACCCGAAGCCGGCCCGGTTTCTCGAGCACCTTCGGGGTCACCTGCACGGCGCTGCGCACGATCATGCCATCGTGCTCACCGGCGATGGCGGCAAGCTCATCCTCGCTGAGGCCGGGCTTGTTGACCAGTTCACAATCCGGCTGCGAGTCGATGTATTCGAGGCCCTCGGCGGCGAGCTTATCGGCGGCGAGAATGCGAAATGGCCCCTTCGATCCCGCCTCCGCAGTTTCGGCAGGGTCGGTCTTCTCATCGGATTCCGGCGTGACAGTCATATCTATATCCCTTCGGATCAAGAGGTTATGGAAACAGGCCAGCGGCGCTGCGCCGCAGCCACATTACGAGGGTGACAGAAAAGGGTATCACGCACCGCCGCTCAAGCCAATCCGGCCGATGGGGCTGGCGGACGCTTGATCGCTCATGAAGGGGCACCAAAACCGTCCGGATCGAGCCGTGTACACCCGGGTAGCGTGGGCCGCTGCCCGGCGGGAAGGTGCCTGACTCTCAGTAAAGCCGGGCGGTTGGGAGATGGGCGCTCTAAGCCACTGCGGCTTCGGCCATGGCGTTGAAGGCGCGCCTGGAGGCATCGATGGTGCGGTCGATGATGTCAGGCGTATGGGCCGTGGAGATGAACCAGCACTCGTACTGGCTCGGCGGCAGCAGCACCCCCTGCTCGAGCATCACATTAAAGAACCGGGCAAACGCGCCGGTGTCACACGCCTTCGCCGCTTCGTAACTCGTCACCGCCTTGTCATCGGTCATGAAGCAGCAGAGCATCGACCCGACCTGATTGATGACCACATCCACACCCGCCCCCTTCGCCGCAGCGCGCATGCCGGTGGTCAGCGCTGTGGCACTGGCCTCGAGATCCTTGTAGACCTGCTCTTCGGCAAGCTCGGTCAGCGTGGCAATTCCCGCGGCCATGGCCAGCGGGTTCCCGCTGAGCGTGCCCGCCTGATAGACCGGCCCATCGGGCGCCACCTGTCGCATCAGGTCCTCGCGACCACCGTAAGCGGCACACGGCAACCCGCCCCCGAGCACCTTGCCGAGGCAGGTCAGGTCGGGCTTCACCCCGTAAAGGGCCTGCGCCCCACCACGATGAACGCGGAAGCCGGTCATGACCTCATCGAACAACAGCAGCGCCCCGTGCTCATCGCACAGTTCGCGAAGGCCCTGAAGATAGCCCTCGGCCGGCGGGATGCATCCCATGTTGCCAGCCACGGGCTCGACGCACATCGCCGCGATTTCACCGGGATATTCCTCGAACGCGTTGCGGACGGCCTCAAGGTCGTTGTAGGACACGAGGATCGTATTTGCAGTAATGGTTTCGGGGACACCGGGTGACGAGGGCACCCCGAGGGTCAACGCCCCGCTGCCGGCCTGCACGAGCAGGGCATCGCTGTGGCCGTGGTAGCAGCCGATGCACTTGATCACGCGTGAGCGGCCGGTGGCGGCTCGCGCCAGGCGGATGGCGCTCATCGTGGCCTCGGTGCCGCTGTTGACAAAGCGAAGCAGGTCGATCGAATCGACCGCTTCAACGACCATCTGCGCCAGCTTGTTCTCGCCCTCGGTCGGCATACCGAAGCTCGTGCCCCTCGCCGCGGCCTTGGAAAGCGCTGCGAGCACACCGTCCGGGGCATGGCCGAGAATGAGCGGGCCATAGCTGCCGACGTAGTCGATGTAGCTGTTGCCATCGACATCGGTGACGATCGCCCCCTTGCCCTCGCGGATGACAATGGGGTCGAGGCCAACGGCATCGTAGCTGCGTGCGGGAGAACTCACCCCCCCGGGCATGAGCCTGCGGGCCTCGGTCATGAGGGCCTTGCTGCGTGCATGCCCCTTCGTGGGGCCTTCGGGGGGCTGATCCTGTTGTTTTCTTTTCCGGGCCATGGATGGCAAGTCTATCACGCCCGCAAGGCCGAGTCGCCCCACCCCCCGGCGCCCCCAGGGCAAACGCATGTAGACGCGAAACCGGCTGGCTGCGTCAGCGGCTTCCGGGGGTGTCCGCAGCCGATGGCC
>PUNN01000509.1 GCA_003552605.1 Phycisphaeraceae bacterium | reverse complement strand
CGCCGAGGCCCTGCGACTGATCTGGATCGATGATGAGCAGCAGCGGCCGACAGTGGACCAGCTTGCCGAGGTGCTTGAAGTGTCCAAGCGCACCCTGCATCGTCATTTCGACCACGCCCTCGGCCGCTCGCCGGGCGATGAAATCCGCCGGGCGCGGATCGAAATGGCCTGCCGCCTGATCACCAGCACCGACATGCTGCTCGTCGAGGTGGCTGTGCGGACCGGATTCAGTTCCGTCTCCCAACTCAGCCGCGACATTTACCGCCATACCGGCAAACGTCCCACGCAGTTGCGCGACCAGGTCCGCCGGTCGCATCGCGGGCTATTCGCATAGGGACCACTTCGTGCCGCGACATGCCCCTCTCACCCTGTGAGAGTGGCAAAGGGTGAGGGGCAGGGCGTCGCCACCTTTTGCCGGCGGCGGCGTTGAGCGCCGCTACGATTCAATCCCTTCGCGGCTACGAGGCCCGGATCCACCGTGCATCATGCATCGCGATGTCGATCGGGGCGCCGACATCGAGCGGCTCATCGGTGACGGCATCGCGCCATTCGGTGTAATGGACATCGGGCACGGTCAATTTGGCGCGCACGGGCGGCCCATCGTTGATCAGGAAAAAGTGGTCCACGCCCGGGCAGGCGAGCCGGTAAGCGAGGGCGCCTTCGCAGCGGTAAGGCAGTTCGAGGCCGCCGAGCGTGTGGCTGACCAGCAGGTCCTGCATCTGCGTGTTGCCCGGCCGGAAGCAGTTGAGCGAAGCCTGTGTGCCGAGGATGACAGCGCTGCCCTGCCCCACGCGCGACTCAGCGATGGCAGGGTCGCCATTGTTGTAGTGGGCACGGGCACGGGCGGTGGTGGGGGTCATCACGGCGGTGAAGCCTTCGAGCTTGAGCCCATCGATGCGGTATTCGAAGTTGTTGCTGTAGGCGAATTCGTTGAACTCGACGCCGAACAGCTTCTCGAAGGCCGAGCCCTTGTCGGTGGGCAGCATCCGGCCGTACTCATCGAAGTAGCCGCCCGGCAGGTCCATCACCACGCGGCCGCCGCGCTCGGCGTAGCCGTGCAGGATCTCGAGCAGGTCGGTGTGGAGGCTGATGATCGCCGGCAGGTAGATCACGGCGTAACGGTCGGCAAGGCCGGCGCGGAGGTTGCGCGCGGTGACGTGCTCCCACGGGACGTTGGCATCGATCAACGCCCGGCTGGCGCCGATGCGGGCGCGGATGGGGTCGACCTTGTACTTGTCCCGGCCGCTTCTGGACATCGCCGCCCAGATGGCATCGCTGTCCCAGTCATTGAGCAGGCCGACCACGGGCTCTTTACGCCCCTGCCAGATTTCGCGGCGATACCGCCGCGCGGCCAGGCCGACCTTGCCCACCTCGACCGTGCGCTTTGTCGGCTTGAGGTTACGGTCGACAAGGGCGAACTCACCGGCCTCCCAGCCAGCCAGTCGCGGGTTCCAGCACCACATGCCGAAGCCCTTGAACCCCGCGGCGAGATAACTGAACATCAACTGCCGCATCGCCCCGGCATCGATGGTGAACCCTGGCGTCTGATCACGCACCTCGGGGACGAATGGCGCCTTGCCGCCGGAGAAATACTGCGGCCCACCGGTGGACTCCCACGTGGCCGTCCAGATGCCCTTGGCCCAGTCGGCGGTGATCGCCGCCTGCATGTAGGCGCTGCGGGCGAACTCGAACTGCACTTCCTCGAAATGCCAGACCGGGTGCAGCGAAGGGTAGAACGACCCGCCCTCGGCCATCTCCTGCGCGATCTGCTCCATGTCCGTGCCGCGCGAGGCGAACGGCAGAAACAGCCCCATCTCGCCGCCGGCGCGAACCGGTTCATGCGGATCGGTCTGGTTGCGCTGCTCGACACGGGGACGGATGCGCTGATGAATGAATGTCTCAGCCTTGAAGGCGAGGATGTCGCGGAGGTGGCGGTATTCGCGCACGGGAAATTCCGTGACATCGCGGGCCACATCGTCCCAAGTCTGCCACGCCGCGGCGCGCGGGCTGCCAAGGATGTGGCAGTTCCATGCCTGCTTGAGCTGCTCGATCGACTCGTACTGGCCCTTGAGCCACTCGATGAAGTGCGGAACCGTTTCCGGCAGCAACTCGGTGCCATCGATCTGTGGGTTCACACCCGGCACGTGCTGGCCCGAGCCCTTCGGCGGCGGGCCCTTGCGGTGCTGCTCCTGCTGCTGCTGCCACTGCTCGTGTTGGCGGTCGATCCGCTCGCGCAGCAGCTTCTCCTGGTGCGCCTGCACGGTGGGGTGGGCCATGGCCTGCTCGATATCCATCTGCGGATCGAGGCCGAGCTTCTCGAGCAGTGCCGATGTGGGCTCTTCCCCGCCGGCCTCGTCGTACCAGAAGGGGATGATCCCTTCATCGAGCGCCCAATGCGCGAGCTTGCCCCAGCCGAACCCGCCATTGCGGGCCATGAGTTGTTTTAGGCAGGTGTAGCCGAGCATCTTCATCAGCCGGAACTGCTCGCGAATCTGCGATTCGGTCATGTCCGGCCACTCGATGAACACGCTGCCAACAGGCATCGGGGCCATCCGCCGCAGCTTCCGCTGCATCGGCGAATCGCCAAGCTGGTCGTAACGGTCAGCGAGGAAGCGGTCGGGATCACTACCGGGCGCGCGGGCGCCCGTGGTGGGGCGGGTCATGGGGTGGCTCCAAGGGGGGAGGGACAAGGATCGGGCCCGGTCGGGCACCGCCCATTAGACCCCTTCGAGCCCGGCCTGTCAACCGGGCTCTCCGGCAGGGCGAACGCATGTAGCTTGGGTGGCATGGTCAGCAGCCGTCATTCCGGGGGCGGCTGGTGGCCATGCGGCGAACCCCCAATCACAGGCCGTCATGGCCATCGGCTGCGGACACCCCCGGAAGCCGCTGACTTAGCCAGCCGGTTTCGCGTCTACATGCGTTTGCCCTGGGCTCTCCGGCCGGGGCCACGGGCGGGCGCATGACATGCGCCGCAGGCATTTTTCTCCCTCTCCCTTCGGGAGACGGCCGGGGTGAGGGGGCTCGGGGTGAGGGGGGCTCAGTGCAAACGCCCAAATGCTTCATGTGCCGTCTTTGCCGCCTCATGCAGGGGTCGGCCTTTGGTTCAACCACGGCACGACCGGCACGAATCTACCCTCACCCCAGCCCTCTCCCGCCCCCGGATAAAGGGGGAGAGGGAGCAAGAGCCTTCCGCGGCGCGTGTCATGCACCCTCCCAAACGCGCGAAACTTCCTGTCCCTTGACAAATGTCATCAGGGTTGGCCGCGGGCACAGCCGGGACCATCGTGCAAAAGTCCTTGCCCTTGCCACCGTCGCTGTGGCTTCATTCTGGCTCGTCGGTGTGGTTGGATGGTGGGGCGAGCGCTTCGGTGAAGGCTGTGGCGAGGCGACAGGCAAGCAGCAGGCGGTGGGTTGCCTCGCCGGGCTCGAGTTCATGCGCCCGCTCGGCATGGGTAAGGGCGGTCGTGGTGTCGCCGGCGCGGAGCGCGACGAGGGCCTCGCGACGGGCGTGGTGGGCCGCGCGGCTTGTCTGCACAAGCAACGACAGGTCCCCGCCGCAGCGCCGACACGTGTCCGACCATGGCTGCGTTGCGCGGCAGATCGGGCAGCGCATGGCACTGGCTTCAGGATAGATTGCCATCGTCATCAGCAGGTTTCCCGTTCATCGCCGATTCGCCCCGAAGGGCTTCTGGTCGTTTCCATGACATTGCCGTGCGTTATCTTCTCGCCTGCTTCCACATCGGCCCCCCCGATGATCTTCCCCCGCCTGTCCACGACAAGGCCGCGGCAAAAGGCTTGGCTGGGAACACCGTGGCACAATGCCCGCTCACGCTTCCTGGAGGTAGAACACAAGGTCCTCGAGCTCTGGCAATACTTTGCGAACCGCATCGGGGTCATCCGCCGCCCGTCCCTGCTCGATCGCATTCAAGACCGCATCGAGGTCGCGGGCATCGTCGCCGTCGAGCTGGTCGCGAAGGTTCCGGGCCTGCTCGATCAGCGAAGCGGCCTCGGTCAAGACGGCACGCAGCTGCGGCGATTGCACCGCCGCTTCATCATCGGTGACCTCCTGGCCATCATCGATTTCGCCGATGATGGATGCGCCCATCGCCTGCTCGATCCGCTTGCGGGCTGCATCGTGGTCGGTTTCACGCAGGCGGTTCATTGCATTATCGATCGTCACCTGCTTGCTGCGGCCGGTGGCGTGCTCGGTCGCGGTGACTGTGAGCATGCCATTAAGGTCGAGGTCGAACCGCACGGGAATGCGGCTGTGGGCCGGTTGATCGGGGGAGAGGCCTTCGAGGAAGAACTCTCCGAGCAACGTGTTGTGGCGGGTGTCAGCGTTCTCCCCCTGGAACACGCGGATTTCGGCCGCATGCTGGCCATCGTAGGCGGTCCAGTACGATTCAGTCCGGCTTGCAGGCAGGGGGGTATTCCGCGGGATGATGGCCGAGAAGATGGAATACTGCGGCACGCCGAAATCGTCGACCATCGCTTCGATGCCGAGCGTATGGGGTGTGATGTCGACAAGCACCGGGCCGACGTCGATGCCCTGGATCAGCCCCGCCTGCGTGGCCGCACCGAGCGCCACGCACAGGTCCGGCTCAACCTCCCCGTGGACCGGCCGGTTGAGCTTTTCCTCGAGCACCTCACGGATGCGCGGCGTGCGGGTCACACCACCGACGAGCACCACCTGGTCGACCTGGTCCACCCTCAAGCCGGCATCATTGAGCGCACGGTCCACGCACTCGAGCGTTCGCTCCAACAGCGGCTCGATCAGTGACTCGAAGTCCGGCCGTTCAATCTCGAGGTCTAGGTGCAGCGGTGTGCCATCTTCAGACTCGGCCACAAACTCGGCCGTCACCCGCGTCAGGGCATGGAACGACAGCACCTTGCGGGCCTCCTCGACCGCGCGCATCACCCGCGATCGTGGCACTGCCTTCATGCGAAGGTCCACACCGTGCTCATCCCGGAACCGGTCGCAGACGTGGTCGAACAGGAGTTTGTCGAAATCATCGCCGCCAAGGTGTGTATCCCCGTGGCTGGCGAGCACCTCGACCACACCCTGTTCGAGCTGAACGATCGAAACATCGAACGTTCCGCCACCGAGGTCATAGACAAGCGCGCGCTGAAGCTGTTCCGGATTGGGTTGATAGGTCATCGCCGCGGCGGTGGGCTCGTTGAGAATGCGCACCACCTCGAGGCCGGCAAGCTCACCCGCTTCGACCGTCGCCTGGCGCTGGGCTTCCTTGAAGTAGGCGGGGATGGTGATCACGGCTTTCGAGACAGGCTCACCGAGCGCTCGCTCGGCGCGGTCCTTGAGCGTGCGGAGGATCATCGCCGAGATTTCCTGCGGCGTGTACTGCTGTTGACCGAGCGCGATGCGGGTGTCCTCGCCCATCAGGCGTTTGACTGAAAGCACCGTACGGTCCGGTGCAAGCGCCGCCTGGTTGCGCGCGGCCGGGCCGACGAGAATGCGGCCCTGTTCATCCACGCCGACGGCCGAGGGCAGCATCTTCTCACCCTCATGCTCGATGATCTCCGGCTGGCCGTCGCGGATCACCGCCACTTCACTGTTGGTTGTACCGAGGTCGATGCCGATGATCGTGCTCATGGGGATGTGCTCCTGCAATGATGGTTTGTGACTGCCATGTTCCCTGTGTCTGACGTCAACTGCTCGTTGACGATGCCAGCTCCCGGCCCGCTTCAGCAGGTCGGTCGGCCTGACTGTTTATTGCGGCTCCTGCGGCCTGGCCGCTGCGCGGACCTCGGCGGTCTGGAGGACCTGCTCACCCCACAGATAGCCCGGCCGAAGTTCTTCGATGATGGTGCCGGGGCGATCCTCCGTTGCTGCCACGGTGTCGACCACCCGCATGGTGTACGGATCGGCCTGCTCGCCGAGGCATTGGATGCGCTCGATCCCCTGCTCGCCGAGGGCATCGTTCAGCCGGTTCTGCATGAGCTGATAGCCTTCGATCACACTGTCGAAGAAGGCGCCGACCGTCCGCGCGGCCTGATCGTTGCAGGCCATCGCCAGCCTCCGCCGTTCGCGGCCGCCAAGCAGCCAGCGGCGCCAGCGCGGCTGGTTCTCGAATAATTGCTGCCAGAGCGCTTCGGCGAGTTGCGCGGCCGTCTGCTCGACCGCCCGCTGCCGCGCCCGTGAAAGCTCGCCCCCGATGCGCTCGACCGCCTCATGCAGTTGGACGAGGGCGCGTGCCAGCGGCCGGGCGAGCTGTTGCTGTTGCCGCCACTGCGCCCGCTCGGACTCCACCTGCTGCGACAGCCGGTCGAACCGCTCGAGCGAGGATTGAAGGGCCGAGATGGCCGATTCAGTCTGCTCCCCGAGCGTGCGGCCGGCCTTGGCCTGGAGCTTCACATCATGGCGAAGCGCAGTGAAGGCCTCGACGAGTTGGTAGAGCCCCACATCCTGCGACTGCGGCGCCGGCTGCGGGGTGGCGGCGAGCAGCTTCCTCAACATGCCGGCAAGCGCCTCGGCTTCATCCGGCTCATCCGCCGCCTGGCCCTGCTGAACCGCTTCATTGCGGCCGGAAGATGATTCATCGACGTCGAGCGTCCTCTCGTGATCCGGATCGCCATTGTCGTTGTCGTTGTGCAGCGGCTCGGGCTCACCACTCATGCCGGACTCCTGTGGCACCTGTTCAGAAACGGTCTGGGTGTATCTCATGATCATTCACCGTGCGCATCGAGCTGCAACAGCAATTCGGTCGGCAGGCGTCGTCTGACGAGTCGATGCTGCGCCTTCGCAATAAGGTCGTCGATGGTATCGCTCGTTTCGGGTTCAAAGAGCGTACGCTCCAACTGCTTCGCCGGATCGCGCAGTTGCTGGTAGGCCTCCTGGATTTCGGCGAACTTCTGCGGGTGCTGCTCGGGTGTATAGGTGCGGGCAAGCTCGAGGTATCGCCGCCGCACCTGCTCGGCCGTGGCATTGCGTTCAAGATCGAGCACGCTGTAGGGATCGGGCATGGTCAATCGCTCCTGTCAGGATAAGCGGTTAACTGGTGCAAGGCGCTCTCATTCATCAACGGCCGGCACCCCTGCTGCCATCATCGTCCGGGGCGGTCTCAAACAGCTCCGGTTCGGCAAAGGGGAGGGGCTGCTGCCGGGACTGTTTGCGTCGCCGTGCCGGGGCCGGCTCCTCTTGCTCTTCAATCTCACCGATCCACGGGCCCATATCATCTTCGTCTTCGTCTTCGTCATATATGGCCCCCGTAAACTGCGAGATTGATGCTGCAAGCTCTGTCATACCACTCGGGAGGATCTGCTGGACGAGGGTGGCCTTGTGATAAATTTGCTGATGCACGGGATCCTCGCTGTGGCGGGTCATCTCCACGACGCGATGAATGACGGTAGCCAGCCGATGCATGAGCAGGTAACCAGCATCCCCCTGATGCAGGATGTGCTGCGCCACAATCCACTGGTATTCAGGGAGTTTTCGGAACGTTATCTTCCCGCGCTCGACAATCCGTTCAAGCGCCTTTGAGGTTGCAACACTGAGCGAATCGTCGGGGTCATCAAAGACGAACCATTGCGGTGACCTTGCCAGAAGGATGCAGATGGACTTCATCTGCTCCACCGTATACTCCATCCGGGAAGATGCCCGTCGGATATAGTTGAGCACACCCTCGATATGCGTTTCGCGGTCGGGGTATTTCACATCGCTATCGATGTACTGCCTCAGCACTTCGGCCATGGCCACCGCCCGCAGCGCGGTGGCCCGGCCGCGGAGGCTGGCCCGCCATGGCTTCATATGCTGATTGACCACCCGCGCCGGCAGTCTGAAGCGATGGGCTTCGATCGATGCCACGAGGTGGAGCGCGCCTTCATCCGGAGCAATCTGCTCGGCTCTGGACAACCATTCGTTTGCACGCTCATGATCATCGGCCTTGCGTTCGAGCATGGCACGCTTGATCGCATGCTCCCATCCTGCCGCATCGGGGCAACCGGTCGCCTCCGCCTCATCCATGTGCTGACGGGCGCCCTCGATGTCGCCCTCGAGGGCGATGCTCCGGGCCACCCTGACGTGCGAAAGATAGAGCAGGTTCAGCGCCTGGCGGTCGAGCGGCGTCAGTTGGTGAAGTTGTCTCGCATGGGGCAGGGCCTTCTCCGGCTTGCCGGCCGTCAGGTAGTGATCCGCCAGCGATCGGTGAGCGTCGGCATGCTGCGGATCTTGCCCGAGCAGAAGTTCGTAGGCCTCGGCCGTCTTTTGCGGCCTGTTCGCCGATTGACACAGTTCGGCTACCATCTCGTAGTGAGGCAGATGCGATGGCGCCAACTCGATGCTTCGCTGACCCACCTGGAGCGCCAGTTCGATCTGACGTTCGCGTTCGGCCGATTCCTCGGCATCTTCCGTTTCCATGGAAGACGGCGAGGGGAGCAGGTGATCCAGCCCCCCCACGATCACCGCATCGTCCATAATGATGTTGGCGACCCTCGCACAGACCATCGAGCGGGCGAGGTCGCGTGATTCGCCGAAAAGCCCGTGGCTTTCGATGACCGCTTCGTATCGTTGCCAGTGTTCGGCAGCCTCCACCTGCTGGCCCGTTTGCGCAAAGGCGAGGGCACGGTAACGGTCCCACGTCGGGTCGATCTCAAGCGGGTCGAGACTCTTTAGCAACTGATCGATCCATCGCGGCAGCGCAATCCCTTTCCGCTCGGCCTGCGCAGCGGCGTGGATCAATCCCGGGTAGATCGCTGCGGTGACCGAGCGCCGCCAGGTGAGCCAATGCTCGTCTTTGCCGAGCCTCTTGACCTGCTTGGCCGCCGCGCTGAACCCGCTCCAGTCACGGTTGCTCACCGCGCTGCGCAGGGCAAGGAGCGTCTCCAGCAGGGGCGGCTGCTTCATCGTTTGCTCGAGATATACCGCCGCTCGCTGCCCCGCCTCTCCCGGTTGCCGCAGTTCGCGCAGCCGCGCTGCAAGGCGGGCGGGCAGCCGGCCGGCGTCGATGCGGTCCCAAGACGCCTCGGCCGAAGCCTGATCATCGTTGTAGAAGGCGATCAAACCCCGGGCGAAGAGGCGCCACGCCGAATACGGGGATCGACGGGAAATGCTCGCAAGCAGTTCGCGGGCTGCTTCAT
>PUNN01000125.1 GCA_003552605.1 Phycisphaeraceae bacterium | reverse complement strand
GGGCCGACCACGGCCCAGTTCCTGCATCGCCTCGGCGTACACGGCAAAGGGCGTATCCGGAAAGTGCTCGATGAGCTGTTCCCGGTAACGCCGGGCATCATCGCTGCGCCCTTCACCACGGGCACGTTGCTCGAGTTCAATCAGGGCCATCTGCGGCTTCGGTGAAAACCGCGGATGCGGGTACATCAGTGCAATGCGCAGCAACCGCTGATCCGCCGCCTTGTGGTCTTCCGCGGCACGTTCATCCCGGCCCTCACGCTCGTAGTCACGGCCACGGGCCCGGTATAGTTCGGCCGCTTCAAATAGCGCTGCAACCACGAGTTTCTCATCAATGCGCGCGGCGCCGCGCAGCAGCATCCCGTATTCCTCGATCGCACGGTCCCGGCGATCCTGCTTGGCATACGTCCGCGCCAGTTCAAGCCGGGCGCGCGAGGCAAAGCCATGCCCTCGTGTCACCACCCGGTTGAAGCCACGCTCAGCCGCTTCCAACTCGTCAAGCTCCCGCATGCAAAGCGCCACGAGCAACTCGGCCTCCGTCGCCTGCGATGTGCCGAGCGCAGCACCCGGGCCATCCTCGCGGTCCAGCAGCGGCTCCAGATAGCGAAGCGCTGCGCGGTAGTCATCACGACCGCCCGCCTGCTCGACGCGGTCACGGCCGAGCCAGAGTCGCTCGGGGGCCGTCAGTTCATCGCGGCCGATCAGCGCCTCGAGCTTCGCCATGGTCGCCCGGGCCTCATCCAGTTCACGCTTTCGACGCAGTGCTTCGGCTGCAAGGCGAAGGCCGTTGGCCCGCAGATGCCGGTCGAACTGCTCATCCTCCCCCGCGGCCCTCAGCATCGGCACCGCCTCTTCCGGTTTACCGGCAGCGAGGTAAAGCACACCGCGCCAGTACCGCGCCGCGGCGGCAAACCGGCCTTCAGAATACGCCTCGATCAACGCCTCAAGCTGATCACCCGCCTCACCATGCTCGCGCATGCGGATCAGCGCCTGCGCCCGCTGATACATCGCGTGTTCGCGCATCTCCTCCTCGAGTCCATCCTGCTCAAGCAGCGTCCCCGCCACCCGCTCGGCCGCCTCGAAGCGGCCCTCCCGGAACCGCACATGCGCCAGCCGCAGCATGGCAAGCCGGGCATCATCGCTGCCGGCCCCATCCTCACCGGCCCGCTGGAGGAACGCCTCGTAATCCGCCGCCGCGCTGTCCCACTGCTCATCCCGTTCGCGCAGGTGGCCGCGCTGGAGGCGGGCATCGGCGTAGACTGGGGTGTCCTCACCATCACCGATGATCTCACCAAGCCGTTCGATGGCATCGGCGTATTCACCGCGGGCGATGTCTGCACGCACCAGCAGCATCCGCCCACGCGCAGCCTGTTCACTGTCACCGTGGTTGCGGACTAACGTCTGGAGGGCCGAGCCCATCTCGTCGTATCGCTGAAGCTCGAACAGGCACAGCCCGAGCATGTACAGCACGTTCGCCTCGCGATGCCAGCCGGGTGCCTGGCGGTGTACACGCTGAAAGTGCTGCGCAGCGCGGCCGCGGTCGCCAAGCTCGTAATAAGACAACCCGGCCACGTAATCCACCGTGTGACGCTTCTCGGCATCAAGCCGGGCATAATGCTCGGCCCCCGTCTGTATCGCCACATCGAAACGGCCGGTGGCGTGCAAGGCCCACATCAGGTCGACCACCGCCCGGCCGAACTGCGGCGCCCCCTGATGATGTTTGATGATGGCACGGGTGAAGTCGATCACCTGCTCGTATTGCCGTTTCTCATGCGCGAGGTCCGCGGCGAAGGCAGCCGCGCGCGGCGAAATTTGTGGATGACGCAGCACCACGCACCGGCGGGCGGCCTCGAGCGATGCCTCATGCTGATCAAGCTCCGCCCGCGCCTGGGCGAGTTCGAACAGGGCCGAAGCCCGGCGCGGGCCATCAGTCTCCGCCACCTGCTCGAACTGCCCCGCCGCCGCCGAGAAGTTGCCCGAGCGCGCGTAGGCGCGGCCCCGCAGATGGCGCACCCAGAGCACCGTCTGCTCACCGAGGTCGGAAAAGTCAACACGCTCGAGCGCCTCGACGGCCTGCTCGTAACGGCCCTGCTCGAAATGGAGTTGGCCGTGAAGAATGTCCATCGCCGCCGGCTTGACAAAACGCGGCTCATCAATCCGGTCGATCAGGTCATCTGCCTTGTCAAGTTCACCGGCCCGAAGCGCCAGGTCCGCCCGGAAAAACAGCGCATCGCTGTACTTCTCATCGCCCTCGAACTGCTCAAGATATTCATCAAAGGCCACCGCGGCGTGGTCGCGTCGGCCGGTCAGGTACAGGCGGTGGGCAAAGATGAACTGCTCGTGGGCGGCCTCGCTGACCAGCGTGGCCTGTCGGTCGCCATCCTGCTGCCCCGCCTCATCCTGCTCGGCTTCAGCCACGGTCGGCGCGGCGTGCCACGCGATAAAAAGGCCGGCCAGAAGCAGCGTAAACCAGTATCGGCGCATCATGAGTTGCCTCCCTGCCCTTGCCCCTAATCGTCGTCGGTGGCATCGGGATCGTGTTCAACCGCCAGCCCCACGTTGAAAAACCCCTTGTCGCGCGCCATGTCCACGATCCGGATGAGGTGGCCCGTGGGCACCTCACGGTCGGCCCGCACGATCACCCGCTCCTCTGGGAATTCCCGCCCCATCGCTGCCAGGGCGTTCCGCAGCGACTGTAACGAATGCTCCCGCCGGTTCATCGCCAGCGAACCATCGGCACCGATCGTGATGTACAGCGCCGAAACATCGTGCTGCCGGTCACCCGTGCGCGCCCCCGGCGGGTTGGTCTCGAACAACCGGTCGGTGCGCTCAGCTTCCCGGAAATGCGAGATCGTGATGAAAAACACGAGCAGCAGAAACAGGATGTCCACCATCGCCGCCATCGGAATGGTCGGGCCGGACCGCTGCCTGTGCGGAGTTGCAAAGCTCATCGCCGCCGCCCCCCTTCATAGCCGTAACCGCTGTCCGAATGGCCCGCGCCGTGACGCTTGATCCGGTCGGCCACACCGTGAACCACCTGCTCGACCTCACCCAGCGCCCGGGTGGCGCGGCTCTTGAGCACCGAGTGAAAGACCAGCGCCAGAATCGCCACCGACAGCCCGAACATCGTCGTGCTCATCGCCTCACCGATCGCACCCGCCAGCGGCTCCGTGCTCGCCGCCACCGCATCGAGGCGAACGACCAGGAATGCCTTGATCATCCCCAGCACCGTCCCGAGCAGGCCCAGCATCGGCGCCACATTGGCCACGTCCGCAAGGTAGCTGAGGCTGTTCCAGACCGAATCCGCCCGGCGTTTGCCTTCGTTGTCCACCATCGCCATCAGCACCGAGGGTTCCTTCTCGGCATTGTCCAGACACCGCCGGATCACCGATGCCGCAAAAAGCTTGTGATGGCTGCGGCAGAAGTCGATCGCCTCCTTGTACTGACCATCATCAATCAGGCGGTATATCTCATCCACGAACACCCTCGGGGCGAGCCCCTGCGGATGAATCGACAACAGCAGATAGATGAACAGCGCCAGCGACAGAAGGCTCAGCCCCAGCAGGATGCTGTTGATCACCGGGCTGAACCAGAAAAGCGACAGGAAAGTCGGCCCCTCAGCAGGGGCTGAGCCGCCACCGGTGTCCGCCATCGCCGCCGCGCCCTCCGGCGCCAACACGGGGCCGGCCAGCACCAGCAGCGCGGCGATCAAAGGCAGCGCCCATGCCAGGTATCTCCTACTCCCCTGATGCGAGGGGACTGGGCCTGATGGTTTTCTGAACTTCTCAGCCGCGGCGGGCGGGCGGGCAGCAACGGTCATAAGCGTGGCCTCCGTTCCAAATTCCGATCGTCGCGCCCCGACCCGGAGCCAAGGGCCGGTCCACAGCGCGGAGGGCGTGCCGGGGTGGCACGGGTGGGTGGATTCGCCGCGGCGGAACCGGGCAGCCCCGGTCCAGTCCAGCCGCGGGGTACAGCGTCCGTAGCGGCGGGCCGATCCGTCAACCCGCTTACACAACCGCGCCAACGCGATTTTAGCCGACACGGGATCGAGTGTAACGCCCGACTGCAAACTTTTATCGCACCCCACCGGCGAAAAATGCGTAACCGCCCCTGACCACGCAACATGCGTGCCCCGCCCCGCTACGTGCCAGCCCCCCAGGATACCCCTCACCCCGTGCCAGGCCCGGTCGCTCACCCCCCGGCCCCGAGCACCGGCAGGGACAGTTCCCGCACCGCCTCCGGCGGTGCTGGCACAGGCTGTGCCTGCTCATCGAAGCCTGCCCAGTTCATCTCCAGATCGCGGAACATCTGACGGTCATCCTCACGGTTGCGGCCGAAGGTGGTCAGGTAGTTGCCCACCATCATGCTGCTGGCACCGGCGAAGAAGCACCAACTCTGCAGGTCGCGCAGTATCTTCTCCCGCCCGCCTGCAATCTTCAGTTCCCGATCCGGCAGCAAGAACCGGTAGACCGCCACGATCTTCAACGCCTCCATTGGCCGCAGGTCGGCCACGCGGCCGTGTACCGGCGTGCCCTCGATGGCGTTGAGAAAGTTGATCGGCACCACGTCTGCACCGAGTTCGCGAATCTCCAGAGCCATGTCCAACCGGTCTTCCCAGTCTTCACCGAGCCCGAAGATGCCGCCGCAGCAGATGCTCAAACCCGCGCTCCGAGCGTTCTTGATGGTGCGTACGCGATCATCGTAAGTGTGGGTGGTGACGATATTTGGAAAATGTCGCCGGCTGGTTTCCAGGTTGTGATTAACCCGCTGAACCCCCATCCCCGAGAGCCGCTCGGCCTGTGCCGGGGTCAGCTCACCGAGCGTTGCACACGGCCGGATGCGTCCTTCCGCCGCGACCTTGCGGTAATACGGCTCGAGGCGGTCAAGTTCCGCATCGGAAGGCCCGCGGCCGGAATTGACCACACCGAAACTCGATGCTCCGTGCGCGATCGCTTCTTCCGTCGCCTGCTCGATCTCGTCCACTTCCGTCCGGCCGGGCGTGACATGCGTCCGGTAATACTTCGATTGCGAGCAGTACCCGCAATCCTCACTGCACGCGCCCACGCGGCCAGCGACGATCGAACACAGCTTCACCGTGTTGCCCACAAACCGCAGACGGATGCGGTTGGCCCAGTAGAACAGGTCGTAGATGAACTCACCATCGACCTCGACCGCAGCGAGTTCCCGGCCCTCCTCCCGCGTCATCTCACCGCCGGCGAGAACCTTGCGACCAAGCTCGGCCAGCCGGTCCATCACATGTTCATGCTCACTGTCGTTGTGCTGGATCATGATGATTGCTCCACGCCAGCCATGACAGGCCATCCGCGGCGACATGCCACCGCCAGCCATGCCTGGGAAACTCACTACCCCGACCGGCTCCATATGCAAACTGGATTCTCACCACCAGTCGCGCGCTTTGCCCCAATATACCACGGCATCCCCCCAAGCCAACCACTACCCTCACGCCCCTTGGGCGGAGGGGCGCATGACACGCGCCGCGGAAGGCTCTCGCTCCCTCTCCCCTTTTTCCGGGGGCGGGAGAGGGCTGGGGTGAGGGTAGATTCGTGCCGGTCGTGCCGTGGCTGAACCGAAGGCCGCCCCCTGCATAAGGCGGGGAAGATGGCACATGAAGCATTTGGGCGTTTGCACCGAGCCCCCTCACCCCGACCCTCTCCCGATGGGGAGGGAGAAAAATGCCCGCGGCGCATGTCATGCGCCCAACCGGCCACACCGCTCCGCGGCGGCATTGACCGGACCGATCAGCCTCCATTACCTTGAGTGCTCACTCCACCAGCCGCCCCGCCACCCCGAAAGCGGCCACCACCTGGAGCCCATGTGTGAGCACACCATCGCGTACCAGCATTCCCACCGAGCGCATCGCCGACAGTATCGCGGCGGTCGAGGCCATGACGCTGGCTCAGAAGGAACAGATGCTGGATGAACTGTTTGAAATCCAGCCAGTGATCCTCGGCAACATCGTGCTGCTTGCCAGGAAGCAGCTTCACCTGCCAGCGGTAGACAAGGCGATGGAATTGCTGCTGGTCATCACCCACTGCCTTCGGGATGAGCTTCGCCGGTGCGGCAGGTTCACCGAGGCCGACTTCGAACGCTGCTGCGAGCAGAATGCGCAGATGTGGCGGTTCCTGGACGGCGAGCGGGATGCGGACTGGGAGCGCTCGTTGAACATGATCCACAAGTCCTGTCCTGAGCCCGGCCTGCTTGCCCACCTGGTCTGTGGGATGAACGACCTCGGGCTGGACGATCCCGAGGTGGTGCTGCTGATGAAGTCAACGCTCGACCTGTGCATCGAGGCCCGATGGGGGACGGGCACTGCGGCGGCCGCGGGGGTGGGCACGCCGGGGCGGCAGGAGCAGGGCTGAAGGGATTCGAGCCGGCCGCGTTGGGACGCCCGGATGCCGCCGGCCCCGGCTGGCTAAACACTCGTACTCGGTCAATAAAGGAGGTAAATCATGCGGATCCACGTTTCAGCGTTCATCGTCGGTTTTCTGGGCTGCGCCGCAGCCACATCGGTGGCGGCGGATGAGGTCGATCGGCCCTTTGTGCTGTGGACGGGCAAAGACATCGAAGCGATGCAACAGCAACTTGAAGAGGATGCGGGGTATGCCGAGCGTGTCGAGCGCACCCTGGATGAGCCGCATTCGGACGAAGAGCGGCTGCTCGATCTGTGGCGCTACGCGGTGAAGGAGGATGAAGCGGCAGGTGAACGGCAGAAGCGGCGCCTGCTCGAGGTCGCCCGGTCGGACGAGCCACGCGGGGCGGCACAGTGGTTGAACGTGCTGCGGTATGACCTGCTGTACGATGAGCTTTCCGACAGCGAGCGTGAGGACGTTGAAGACTTCTTCCACACCTACATCGAACACCGCATCTTTCGCAACTCGATCTTCGATCCCGAGGTCTTCAACGATGAAGCCAATTACAGCCGGTACCACGCCCATTACCACCGCGTGGACAACTGGCTTCCCAACATCACGGGCCCGGCAATCTTCAGTGCAAACCTCATGGCCGCAGCGCTCGGTGAGGAAGCGCTGATCCGGGAGGTCTGGGACCACTATGGTTCCTGGCGCTGGTATTTCGATGAGTATCTAACCTCCCGTGGCCTGTACGGCGAGGAGTTCAGCAAGCAGCACGCGACGCCGGGCGAGATGCTGCTGTACTGCATTGCCGTGGAGAATTTGGGGCTGAACGAACTCGGCTTCGGCTACACCGGCCGCCACGGCGCAACGATGCGCAATCACATCGAGTCCAACATCTGGCTGGCCTACCCCTTCGTGGAGATGCATACCGACGTGCCGCACATCGCGCGCTATACCCACGGCGATGCCCGCAATCTGCGGGATGCGATGCGCGGCGATGGCACAGCGCCGGAAGCCTTTCAACACTTTCTCGCGCCGGGTGCGATGCCCGATGGCACGCTGCTGGAAGGCCACGAAGAAGTCCCCCGCTGGCACGTGACCGGTGCATGGGGCGGTGAAATCCGCGGCGACCATCCCCAATGGGACGGCTACCACGGCTTCATCCCGAAGATGCAGGTGCCGTTCTGGTTCGAAATCGCGCACATGAAATGGCCGGACGCCGGCTTTGATTACCTGCTCGCCCATATGCGGGAACCGGGCGAGGCGGCTTATCAGCCCTCGATCTACTTCCACGAAGTCGAGCCCATCCATCCCGATGAGGTCAAACCGCCGCGTGCCCCCTCATGGGTCGCTGAACGCCGGGGCGTGGCCATGCTGCGGGCCGAGGAGTCGCCGGACCACTGGACCTCACCCGCACCCGCAGTCGGGGTGCGGCTGGCGAGCCCTTACGCCCATGATGTGTTCGACAACTTCGTACTGGCCGGCTTCTACGCGTTCAACCGGCCGATCTACATCAACCGCCACATCGGCGGCTATGCCCGAAACTGGACGCGCAGTGTGCTGTCTCATGCCGGTGTGAAGGTGGATGCCTACGAGCCGGACTTCACCCGCATGGCCACGACCCGCTACAGCTTTCAGCAGCCGGTGAAGTTCCTGGCCATGCGAAGCCGTGAGCTCTATCCGGACATCGATGCCACACGCGGCCTGATCCTTACGGATCAATACCTGTTCGATGCCTTCGCGCTTGCAGATGAAAATGAAGAAGCGCGAACATTCCGCTGGACGGTGCATCCACTGGGCGTGGCCGAACTCGATGGTGAATATTCCGATCCGCAGCCCATCAAGGGCGAACTGACCCATCCCGATGAGCACGTGGAAACGGCCACCGGGCACCGCCTGTTTCCCGATGACCCGCGCGAACTGCTTGAGAGCTTTGGCGATGTGCGGGTCAAGCACAGTGACGATGACTGGCACCTGCGGGTCGTTCAGGATTCACCCATCCCCGAGGCGGACCGCACTTTGGCAGATGCGTGGTTCGAGCGCGCGGTGGGGGTGGACCTGCGTATGGCTGCCGCCGGGGATACCCGCGTACTCGTGGCTGATACGCCGCTCGCTTTCGATCCGGCTGATACCCCCGACCCCGAGGCCGAACCGCAGCGCCATGAAGTGGGCGGTGTGAGCATCATCGTGCAGCGCACGGCCCCGGCCACGGTGTTCGCCGCGCTTCACGAGCCGTTCGAGGGTGGGGCCGGCTCCATCGGTGAGTTCACCGAGATCGAACGCGGCGAGCGCTGGGGCGCCTGGCACATCGGCGGGCAGGATGATGCGGTCAATGACCGGGTCTACGTCCGCTTCGATGACCGCCGTGACCGGGAGACCGTCGAGGATGACAGCACGAAGATCGAGTTTACGGACTGGGCCCTTGTGCGCATCGGCGAGGGGAAGGTGGAGGTGTTCGGCGATGTTCGCTCCGTGCGGATCGAGCTCGAGCAGGATGAGGTCGAATACTATCAGAACGGCCGGTTGAGCCCGGCACAGATCGAAGATGGTGTGCTGACCTACGAATCTCCCCGCGGTTGAATGTGGCTGGATGACAGCCCACATGATGGCTCGACGCGAGACAGCAGCCCAGCCTTCCTCCCGTGCCGCCCGATGAATGGCGCAGTTAAGCTGAAGTTCCCCCCGGGCAAATTTCGTAAACCTTTCATCATCAAGGCATTACGTGAGAATCGGCATTGCGTTTACT
>PUNN01000081.1 GCA_003552605.1 Phycisphaeraceae bacterium | reverse complement strand
CGCGCCGGACTGCACGCGCTGCGCAGCATGACGGGACCCCAGCGGATGAAAGCCGCACGGTCGGTCGAAAACCTGAAGCGAGGTAGAAAGGTATAAATGATTCATATCATTTATACGATATAGGTAATCTGGAGCCTGCTATGAGGCCGGAAAAACGAGGGCAACCCCGAGCCGCTCGGGGTTCGGGATGTCCGGGGTAGGGCAGGGCAGCGGGTACCCTCTGACGCCCCCTACGCGCGAGCAGAGAGTGAAGGACTTGCTGAAATAAACCCCGGCGAGAGCCGGGGATCACGTGGGATATTGGACCATCGGTTAAGGGCGGCTGATCGAGCTTCAATTCCACCCCGGCGCTGAGCCAGGGATCCCGATCCCCCAAGGAACGATCACGCAGGTCGCAGGATAGCTTCAATACCACCCCCCGGCGTGGGGCCGGTGGGGGCCGGGGACCACCCGCAACAACCTCCTGCGGCTCATCGCTCAGTACCAGGAGCTTCAATGCCACCCCGGCATTAGCCGAGGATAACTCTGCCACTGTGTGAAATTCCGGCGCACGTTACCGTGCTTCAATTCCACCCCGGGTTGGGCCGGGGATCACACCCACGGATTTCCCTGAGATTCTGGCGAACGTCGCCAAGCTTCAATTCCACCCCGCGTGGAGCCGGGGATCACCAGATCATTGGGCAAGTTCTGCGTCCTGCCCCAGGGCTTCAATTCCACCCCGGCGTGGGGCCAGGGACCACAAAGCGTACCGAGGGTCTGACCAAGGCGCTGCAGATGCTTCAATTCCACCCCGGCGCTGCGCTGACGGGGATAACGGCACCGAGCATCTTCCCGGTGTCCTAGGCAATATCGCTCTTCAATGCCACCCCGGCGTGGAGCCGGGGATAACCCGGCGGAGAATCCCCTCGCAGGCTTTCTGGCTCAATCTCCAATTTCACCCCGGCGCTGAGCCAGGGATCACGATCCCCCAAGGAACGATCACGCAGATCGCAGGCTAGCTTCAATACCACCCCGGCGTGGAGCCAGGGATCACGCCTGCACGATCTGCGAGCAAAGGCGATGACCGACGCGCTTCAACTCCACCCCGGCGGTGTAGCTGGGGATAACACCCGCAACGGTTGCGAGGTCGAGGGCGTTGAGATGCTTCAATTCCACTCCGGCGTGAGCCGGGGATCACACCGAGGCATGGACATCATCCTGATAACGCAGCATCCGCTTTAATTCCACCCCGGCGTTGAGCTGGGGATCACAACACGGTTTGGGTCGAGTTCCGGCCCGACCGCGAGCTTCAATTCCACCCCGGCGTAGGGCTGGGGATCACTTCCAAGGTCAAACCTTTGTCCGCCGCGTGATCGCTCTTCAATTCCACCCCGGGTTGGGCCGGGGGCAACGACACGCCGATCGGACGGTTCCTTTGGAAGTACCAGCTTCAATCCCACCCCGGCTTGGCACCGGGGATCACAGCCTCCTCTGGACACCGCATGGACACCGGGTTCTTAAGTACGCTGTCGAGCGCTCGGCGGACGAGCACCCGGTATGCGGATGGAACAGTCCCCAGTGCCTGCCCTTGAACGCGACATCTCCATGATGGAATGACGCGAATTGGGTTTCGAGCGCTCCCGGGGTTTGATGCAGCACTTCAGTGCTCGAAAGCCGCGAGCAGCCCCAGCCCCCATCCGGATCCGGCGCCCAGGATGATCGGTCCTGACACCGGCCGGTGGAATTCGATCGTGACGTAGGCTCTCGGGTACTTCTGCAAATGCCTGGGCACGAAGAACTGCCCGCGTCCGGCGAGTCCGTGAACGCGCGGGTACGGATGCACATGAATCGCCCGCACCGACTCGGGCGGGATGCCCGCGTGTTGCAGGAGGCGGCGCGCCGTGCGTGCGGGGCGTGTCTTGCCGCGCCGACTGTCGTAGCCTGGGAGGATCACCGGCGTCACGGCGGTCCAGGTTGTTGCCGGCGCCAAGTATCGCTGCAGAACCGCATCGTCCTCGGCGTTCACGACCGGCAGCAGGATCGCCGAGGGGTCTGTATCGCCCTCGACCGTCAGTTCGGATTGACTGAGCCGCAGTCGCAGGGCGTCCCAATGATGGTCCGCCACGGCCGGTCTGGCCGCCACCAGCACACGCCGCACGCGTCCATCGGCCCAACGGTGTCCCGCGTTCGGCAACGGCAGTATGGCGACCCGGCCTTCGCCTCCGTGGCCCATGAGCTCGGTGATGTCGGTGGTGTCGATTCCCGCTCGCTGTGCGGCCTGATGAACGGCGTGACGAACCATCGCGGCTAGTCTCACCAGTTCGGTTCCGGGCAGGGACCATGGCCCGTCGTCGATCGCGCGCAGGCTGAAGGCCTGCGACCGAAGTAACGGCGGCGCTAGCGGATCGAGATAGGGACTCAGTGCCGTGTGTGGTTCGCGTGCGCCGCGGACGGTCCCGGCACCGACCCGATCGCGGCCCGCACGATAGGCTTGCTGCAGCCGGTCCACTTCCCCCGGCGCCGGTACCGGAAGGCACGTTTCGCCCATCGGGTCCGGCGTCCAGCGGTAACCGGGAGCCAACGGCAGACTGTCTCGCCAGCGGACTTCAGCCATGGCCAGATCGGCACCCTGACCCAGCAGCGTCAGGCCGGCGGCGAGGTCCTCGAAGGCGTCGGGGTCCGGGTCCGGTTCGGCAAACGTCCAGTGATACTCGATCGGGTTCCCGACCCGCCAGCCGGTCCGGGTTCGCAGCGTGCGCAAGCTGCTGATCTTTTTCCGTGCCTGCGCGTGGCGGTCGGCGGCGTACTCGTGCGCGATGCCATCGCCGTCGTTGTTCGGTACGGAGGACCGTACCGCGTTGAGACGCTCAGCCGCCGGGGCGTGGATCGCTGGGGGCGACAGCGTTTCGAGGCGCCTGAGCGCCGCCACGCCGCGCGGCCCCGCGCCCCCGGGTCGCTCGGCGCCCGCCAGCAGGGCACGGAACACGCGCCCGGGCGACGGGGGCCATTCCTCGCCGTGGTAGGCCGCCGCCCCACCTTCGGCCAGCCACCGCACCCGCAGTTGCAGCACCGGCATATTCGGTCCTCCTAGGCCTTGTCCTTGGTCTTCAGCATCTTCTTGCCCTCGGCGGGATCGTAATTCACGGCTTCCGTCTCGCCTGCGGGAATCCCGAGACGATCCTTCGCCAGCGCAACCTGTGCCTCAAGGAAACGCAGTACCAGGTCGTGGTCGAGCTCGAGGGGTTCCCGTGCACCGGTGCGGGTCACAACCTCGATGACCGGCGGCTCCGAGGGCAGCAGCCAGCAGCCGGTGCGTAGCGTGTAGTCGCGTCCGCCGGTCCAGAGGGCCCCGGCGGCAAGCCCGAGCAGGTAGTGGCCGAGACCCGGTGTCGCCTTTTCCAATTGGCGCAAGGCCCCGAGGTGGATGGTGGCCGCTTGCCGAATCGGGCCGTGTACGACGACGCCGCCGTGCTGGTCGACCGACGGTGTTGGCGCGAAGCCGATGTCGGCCCCCTGTTTCCATTCCTTGTCGCTGAATCCGAGTTCTTCGCGTGAGAAGGCGCCGGAGAACTGGGCCGAGCGAGTGAAGACATCGACATCCCAGGCGTGGATCTCGCTGCGAATCAGCCGGGGGATCTTGACCCGCGTGTCCCGCGAGTCCCAGGCTCCGAAGACCAGCGAGGTTGGGCCGAGTTTCGCGATCGGGAGCGGGTCGCCGCGGTCGTAGGCTTCGAAGGCCGTGTGGATCTTCGGTCCCAGCACGCTTGCCCGGATCGCGGCGTCGGCGACCCGGTGCGCCAGTTCGGTGAGGGCGAGGGTCCGTGTTCCGGCCGTCAGCGTGATTTGGGGCACGGCGTGTGCCAGTTCCCCGTGAAACGCAGCCTCCATCCGGTTTGCCTGGGATTGCACCGAGTCCAGCGTGACCACCCGTCGCCCGTCCTTCAGCACATTGATGGTGTAAGGCGTGTCGTGCCGATGGGTTCCGCGCTCGGGTGCAGGGTACGTGGGCGGAAACAGTGGCATATCGCGACCTTCAATCGGCTCCAGTTCCTGTAGGAACGCCAACGCCACGGCGTCTGTGCTCGCAAGCAAGGGATCAAGGCTCATGCTTCACTCCTGAATGGGGTCGCCTGTTTGAGATAGATGTTGCTGCCCGCCTTGCCGGTCAGGGCAAGCCAGCCGGGGCCTGCATGCCGCCCCGCGTTGGCATACGCCAGCCAGGCGAGCGTCAGCGGTGCCGGGTGCCAGAGGTGGTAGCGGAATCCCTCCGACCGGTCCCCCTGGACGGGGAATACCTGGAGCCCGAGAAACGCGAACAGCTCGACGAAGGGGCGGCACAGAATCTGGATGTCCGTGTGTTCGTTGATCGACCAGCCAAGTGACAGCCCGTCCCACGTGCCCAGCGGGTCCACGCCGAGCCGGCCGGTGATGCGCGCCTCGAACTCCAGCCAGTTCCGCACATCGCCCTCCCGGGCGGCCTTTAGGAGGTTGCTGAACACGGACAAGGCCGTCTGCTGGCCGGCCCAGAATTTGAACGCGGGGTTCAAGCCCCAGCCCCAGTTCCACCAGTCGAGCACGACATCGCCCACGCACAGCCGGTCTTCCGTGAGTTCCGGCTCCTGGTGGAGCCATTGCTGGATTTCTTCGGCCGCGAAGGGGGTTTCGAAGATCCACTCTTTCGGTGACTGCCGAAAACCGGTTGCGCATCCCGGTTCCCTCCGTTCCGCGAGCCACGCGAGGCCCGCGCAGGCGAGCACTTCACCGGGATTGTCGGGGTCGATCACGAAGCGGGTCTGGCTCATTGCGAATCCCCGATCGGCAGGCCGCCGGACACGCGCGCATCGGCGCATTTCAGGAGCGCTTCCAGCCAGGCGAGGCCCCAGGCCCCGAAGCGGCGCTGCAGGCCGTCGTAGCGCTGCTCGACTTCCATCGCGAGGGTTGCCGCAAGAGCCACCGGCAAATCCGGGTCCCATTGGCGCGGCTGCGAAAATCCGGGCCTGGCGTGGCCGTGGTGTGCCGCGATCAAATGCAGCGTGAGTTCCCGGCGCATGGCCTCCTGTTCGGAGTCCGGCACCGGGAATGCCCGGATCGCGTCGGCAAGCGATCCAAACTCGTGGCGGTAACCACCCAACAGGGCGGGCCGGAAAACGCCACGTACCGCCTTGGCCACGGGCACGGGACGGCGGTTGCCGGCCGCGCGTTGCCAGATCCTTCGGGCCTTGCCGGCATCGTGCCACGCGCCGGCATCGTGCAGCGCAGCGACTATCCAGTCCGGCAACTGCAGGGCGCGCCCGATCCGCTCGGCAGCGCGCCCCACCGCCGCGTTGTGGTCCGGAAGCTGCACGGCCGCTGGCCCCAGGCGGCTGAGGTCGGTGTCGGTGTCGAGGGCCAGTTCACCGATCCGCCGACGCGCATAGACCCACCACCGGGGTTCGGCGTCCTCGTCTTCGGGGTCGTGCAATGGCAGTTCCCAGCGCGCGGCCGCGTGCGCCCAGGCCGGCGCCGCCTCTGGCCCGTCTGCAGTGCGTTCGAACCGAGCGCCCTCATCGTCGTCGGCCAGATCCGCCGCGTGCGTTCCGGCAGCGTTGGGGTCGAGGAATCCCGCTTCTGACAAGCCGCCCACGCGCGAGGGCAGCACGGCCGTGGCGTACCGGAGCTGCCGCTGGTAGCGGTTCGAGTCCGTCGATTCGGTCACCGGATCGACGTGAACGCGCCCGTGCATGTCGATCCGGATCAGGGGAAACGGGCCTGTACGCTCGGCGATCGCCGCGATCGCATCGGCTGCCAGCCTGGCCGGCAGTTTCAGAACCTCACGCGGACGCGGGCGCAGAAAGGTCAGGGCTTCCTCACAGGCACTTGCGCCGGCGGCGGCCAAGATGTCGACGTCGTGGCGCCAGAGAATTTGTGTCTCTGCCCATTCCGGCTCGTCGGACAGGCCTCGCAGGAACGGCTCGATCGGCGGGAGTTCCAGTTGGACTCCTGTTGCGGCGAGCAGGGCGATGCGTTCGTGCGCCAGCGGGATGCAACGCGGGCTCGGCGTCGATGCCTGGGCACGGACCGCCGGGCTCAGGTTCAGCAGGGCCAGCGGATTCAAGTTCGTGTGCCGGCGCAGCACGTCCAGTGTCGCTGCCTGTGCGCACACGGTGGCTTGCGACCAACTTGCCTTCTTGCGTTCATCGATCTGCACGTCATCTGCGCTGTACACCAGGTGCACGGTCGATGTACCGCTGCGCCCCGAGCGGTTGACCCGGCCGAGACGCTGGATCACCGAATCCAGCGGTACCAGGTCCATCACCAGATGGTCGGCGTCGAGATCCACGCCGACTTCAGCCGCCGCCGTCGCAATCAGCCAGACGGGTGGCAGACCGCTGTCCCCCGGCCGGGGCTGCACGAAGCGCCTCCAGAGTTCGGTCCGGGTGAGGGATTCACGCTCGTGTCCGCGCAGGGTTCCCGTGAGGATTCCGACCCTGCCGGCAAGCTCTTTTTCCAGACGGCTCGACAACAAGGCGTGCAGCCGCTGAGCCTCCTGCGCCGAGCGTACAAATCCGAGAATCGCCCCTTGGCTGAATCCCGCAAGCAGCTCAACGATCTTCGGCATCCGCTCTGCACGGGCCGCGACCTCGTGCCGGTGCAACCGTTTCACCGCGTTCAGGCGTTGCCCCAGCGCGGGGTGGTGGGCGTCGGCTTCCGAGAGGGTGGTCGCTCCATCGCCGCGCGGGGTCGCCGACATCGTCAGCGTCGCGAACGCATGGCCCTCGAGGCCCGGATTGTGCGATTCGATCTGGCGTAGCGTTTGTGCAAACGGCTCGTTCAGGTGGGCCTCGTCGAGAATGATGGCTGTCCCGACGCCCAAGAGCCCCGCGTGCAGCGAACGGCGGTTGCGTCCGTCTCCGTAACCGGAAAAAAGCAACCGGGATCCGACCATGTCCACAGTCCCGATCACCACGGTCGGCGCCGAGGGGTCCAGTCGCCACTGGCCGGTATCGGTCATCCCGCCACGCAGCGTACCGATACGCACGGGGCACTCTGGATCCGAAAAAGCTGCAAGCGCGAGAAATCGATTCACCAGCTCGGGCTGTTCGCGAATCGCCTGGGTCCATTGCGCAACAGCGGCGGTGGTCTGATCGACGATCGCCCGCCGGTCCACGATATACGCAAGGCGCCGAGGCAGTGCCGCACCGGCCGCGAGGGCTAGCAGGTAGATCAGAACGATGCTGGTCTTCCCGCTTGCGGTGGGAAGTGCCACCTCGCGCGGCACGCGGCCCGCGATCAGTTGGGCAAAGAGCTGCTCCTGCCAGGGATATGGCGGAAACCCGCTGATGCTCTCAAACGTGCTGTAAAACGCCGGTGCCTGCACTTGCGACCGATCGACATCCATTCGTCATCCCCTCTCCGGTCCTCGCATCACGATCGGTTTCGCGAACCCGGCACTCCGAACCTTAGCAGACGTACAAGCTCAGAGAGTGAGCCTGTGCCATGCAAAACATTCAGGTCGCAGCCCCCGATGAAGCGAATGATCATGGGTGCGGTATCAACACAGGAGAACCGCCCATGGTTGCCGCAGTGCAGATCGAGATTGATGTGGATCCGCTTTTCGACATGGAACCGAGTGGGGACGGGCATCGGCGCGCCAGGCATCGTGCATGCGGGGCTTGGCTCGTGTTCCATCGACACGCTGCATCCAGTACGCATTCGCTGAAATGCCCCTATTGCGGGCCGCTGGGCGAGATGCCATCGTCCATGATCGACAGCGTCGATTTCTCAGCCATCCGTGGTGATGGAGTTCCGGTGACTATCGACGTTTGGCCACGAAAACGGTGACGGGGTCAGGATCCGTCGGGCTGGATATTTACGACCAGGGCAGGCGCCTCGGTAGGGGGGACGGAGCCGCGTTGATGGGTTCCAATGGAGATTCTGGGCGACTCGCGCCATAGTCGGAATCCTGCGAAATTAGGGGTTCAAATGCCCCGGCGCGAGGCGTTCAAACGGATGCGAGATGCTGACGGGGAAGTGGTTGTGCCCGTTATGCCCTATATCCTGTTGGCAATGCGTGCCATTTCTCGGCTTCACCGGCGGTGACGCCCGTGATAGCAAGGAGCGCAGTGGCCCATACGGCGACGATCCAGGAGCGCATGCGGACATCCCCAATTTCTTTGAATGGAGTCACATATGGTAGTGGTGAAGCTTAGAGATGCGGGAGATGGTCTTCTATTGCTCGATCCCAACCGGGAAGGGCAAACACCGACGAGGTGACCATGACATACATCAAACGCGAGGATTGGGTGGACAAGAAGTTCTGCTTCGTCCGCCAGAACGAGGAGGGGGAGTATGATGTCGTTGGTGCCAAGTCAGGCACCGTCGTCTTCACCTCCCCGTTCGAGGAGGACGCCCAGGAGCAGGCAAGGGTACGAAACAAGTACGCCAACCACCAGCTCTGGCTGAAACAGGTACCGTACCCGCTACCCAAGGACGATTAGGTGCTCAGGTGGTCGTCCTGCGCCTCGAGGAAAAACGGGGCCATACGGGGAGAATCCCGATGGAACGCTACTACCGATTCAAGATGCTGCATTGGAAAGCGATGGAGGCCCGAGATGCCGCCAAGCGCGCCGAGCGCAAGGCACGCCGGCGGATCCACTCGGTAGACTCGGAGCGGGAAGGCGGTGAAGCCAGGGCGCGCGCGGACGAGGCTTTGGCTGAGTTGCGGAACCTTGATCAGGAGAAGTCCAGTGGTTCCTGATCTGTTGTCGGAAAGCGGTCCCGCCGGTGTTCTCAACGTCGCTAGGGAATGTGCCCTCTCCGCCCCGCCAGCCATTCGTGGGCCAATCTCTGCGCCTCAACAATCTCGGCAGAGGTCATAGCGGTTGCTAATCACTGCTCAACATGGGTACAACATCATCGCCACTGCACCCACGACGCCTGCGGCCCTGAGTTCCCGTAACTCGGGCTCTTGTCTGAGCAATTCGTAGACTGCACCTGAGATCTCGGCGCGAGTGGCGGATTTCGGTATGCAGAACTCAACCTGATCTTCTAGTCCATCGAGAGCCCCTTGGACGTATCCGTTGCAAAAGCTGATCCACGCCTCATCCGGTCGGCCGCAAGCCTCCATCAGTGCTTCACCGTCCAGGTGAATGTTCCCGTCGCCTAGAGCGGGT
>PUNN01000121.1 GCA_003552605.1 Phycisphaeraceae bacterium | reverse complement strand
GGTCGTGCCGTGGCTGAACCGAAGGCCGACCCCTGCATGAGGCGGGAAAGACGGCACATGAAGCATTTGGGCGTTTGCACTGAGCCCCCCTCGCCCCGCCCCCCCTCACCCCGGTCCTCTCCCGAAGGGAGAGGGAGAAAAATCCCCCGCGGCGCGTGTCATGTGCCGCGGACGCCAGCATGGGCACATCGCGGATTGACGCGGGCCGCACAGGGGCCTTATAAAAGCGGACTTACAGGTCGCAACCACGGGGCCACGGTGAATCATCACCCCCAACGCAGTCGATAACCACCCGGCAGGCGAGGCGCCGGCCGGGCCGGAGGCGCCCCCACAGTTTCGCTCACCGCCGCGGCCCCCACTCGGAACGCTCACCATGCCCGATCGTGTGAAATACCTTATTGATGAACAGGAATTGCCCGATAGCTGGTATAACATTGCTGCGGACCTGCCCGAGCCCCTGCCGCCGGTGCTCAACCCCGCCACGGGTGAGCCCATCGGCCCGGATGATCTCGCCGCGATTTTCCCAAGGAACCTGATCGAGCAGGAGGTCTCGACCGAGCGGGAGATCGAGATTCCCGAGCCGGTTCGGGAGGTATACCGCCAGTGGCGGCCTACGCCGCTGTACCGCGCCCGCCGCCTCGAGCGCGCCCTCGATACACCGGCACGCATCTACTACAAGTACGAGGGCGGCAGCCCCACCGGCAGTCACAAGCCCAACACCTCCGTGGCGCAGGCGTTCTTCAACAAGCAAGCCGGCATTCACAAGCTGACCACGGAAACCGGCGCCGGGCAGTGGGGATCGAGCCTCGCTTATGCCGGGGCACTGTTCGATCTCGAAATCCTCGTCTACATGGTCAAGGTCAGCCTGCGTCAGAAGCCCTACCGCGGCGGGCTGATCCAGACCTTCGGGGCCAACGTCATCCCCAGCCCCAGCCAGACCACCGAATCCGGCCGCGCGATCCTCGCCGAGGACCCCGACTGCAACGGCAGCCTGGGCATTGCCATCAGCGAGGCCGTCGAGGCAGCGGTCAAGGGCGACAAAACCCGCTACGCCCTCGGCAGCGTGCTCAATCACGTCATGCTGCATCAGACGGTGATCGGCCTCGAGGCGATGAAGCAGATGGAGCTTGCCGGCGATGACCCCGACATCCTCATCGGCTGCACGGGCGGCGGCAGCAACTTTGCCGGGCTGATCTTCCCCTTCCTCGGTCAGCAACTGCGCGGCGGGCGCACTCGCCGGATCATCGCCGTCGAGCCCGCGGCCTGCCCGACGTTGACCCGGGGTCGTTACGCCTACGACTATGGCGACACCTCGCACCTGACGCCGCTTCTGAAGATGCACACCCTCGGCTCGCGCTTCATGCCCCCGGGTTTCCACACCGGCGGCCTGCGCTATCACGGCATGGCCCCGCTCGTCAGCCATGCCGTGTCGCTCGGCCTGGCCGAGCCGGTGGCCAAGGCCCAACTCGCCTGCTTCGAGGCCGGGGTGCTGACCGCCCGCACCGAGGGGATCACCCCGGCTCCTGAAGCCACCCACGCCATCCGGGCCGCCATCGATGAGGCGCTGCGCTGCAAGCAAGAAGGCCGCAGCGAGACGATCCTGTTCAACTTCTGCGGCCACGGCCACTTCGACATGCAGGCCTACATGGACTACTTCGCCGGCAATCTCAAGGACCACGCATGCAGCGAAGAAGAGATCGCCATGGCCCTTGCGGGGTTGCCGGGGGCGGGGTAGGGCACTTCATCCCTGTGACGACGATGCCACAAGCGCATTGATCGCCTCGATAAGCTTGTAGACCTCGGTCCACGAAGGGTCTGTCGCTTCCGCGTGAGACCTGGCACGCTGTACCGCAACGTCACGCATCGGCATGAGCCTGGCATAGTCGGCCTGCGCCTTACTTTCGAGGTCCGTGCCGAATTGCTCACTCCACGCGGCTCTGAGGCGTCGCAGCACTGCGCTGCAATCCTCGAAACACTCCCCTGTATCGACCAGGTGTGCCAGCGTCCAGACTTCGAAGCATGGCTTAGACAAGGCGATGTGTATCCCAGCGGCTTCCGCGCTGCCCTTCGCATCGTAGGCCCTGCCGTGTTGTGCAGGGGCAGTTTCGAGATCGATCAGCGCCCAGACCGAATCGCGGGCATCTGCCTCATCGTCGCGAGCGCCAGTCCTGTGCAGGTCGCGCAGTTCGCCACGAGCGAGTTTGACGACCTCCGCTGGGGTGCCGCTGTCGCACGCAGCAGCGACGATCTTGAGCGTGCAATAACGCTTGACCTGGCGTTTGACCTCGGTGAAGTACGCGGGGGCGGTTCGCGAGTCATCACAGACGACCACGATAACGGGCAGCGTGGGGCGCGTGGAGCGTGAGCGCGACAGGCCGTAGCGATTGCGGTCCATGCGCGCGCTGCGCGAGCGTCGGCTTCTACGTGCTCCCATCCATTTCACTCCACGAGTTGGCCAAGCGAGGGCAACGCCCCGTAGCGGCCCTGAAGGTAGCGTCGCCGCATGTTCAGGTTGTTGCGCTCGCGGAAGTCGGCCACGGAGTAGAGGCGAGCAGCCCCGTCGTCATCCTTTTCGGTCAGATAGACCTGGTCGCGGCGTAGCGGGGCATCCTTCGCTTCGGCATCGATCAGGGATGTCTCGTGCGTGGCGAAGATCAACTGCCCCTTCACACTGTGCGGCGGCGCCTCGCAGTTGAAGTGGCGGACAATACTCTTGAGCAAATGCGGATGGAGCGACTTCTCAAGTTCGTCAACGAAGGCGCCCATGGGGGCCGGCCCATGCATTAGGTCGTAGATCAGCGGCGCCAGTTCCACAAGCCGCTGTGTGCCGGCGGACTCGCGGTGATACGGAATGGCGGATGCGCCACTTGGAGCCCGATGCAGCAATGACAGCCGGTAATCGGTACGCAGTTCCTCTCGCGCGGCAGGGCTGTCATCAGCGTCGCCCTCATCGTCTTCGGAATACATAACATGCTTGTACTCCTCGGTTTGCAGGTCGACCACGCCAATGTCCGCCGCACGCAGATGCGACAGCAGCCAGTCGCCAAACGCCGCGTCATCTCGGGCCCGCCTGGCGACTGAACGCTCGCGATGGAGGAACCATGGAGCGGTTTCGAAGCCCTTCAGAAAACCCCGCAGCCCGACGGCGATGTGGCCTGCCAGACCGGGAGCGAGGTGATCGGCTAGCGAAAGCAGCAGTGCGTTGGGACGGAAGTCGTCTGCAAGAAGGGCGAATCGCCTGTCGTCCCTCCATTGACCACTGACCTCCTGCTCGTTACGGTCAAACAGGGCCACCGGCTCATGATTGGCGCGCAACCAGAGAAGGCGCTCTGAGGTGAACCGTCTGGCATCGAAGCACACTACGTAGTCGTAGAGGCGGCGGTCGATCACGGCCTTGACGCCGAGGGTCACCGGGGCTTTGGCGTTTTCATCCAGGGCGAAAGGCTCGTAGGGCTCGAGCGGAGAGTCGGAACGTAGCCGTCGCGTTTCGCCGATCAAGTGCCGCAGCGCGCGGGCGGCGCGGAGCACCGTGGACTTGCCTGACCCGTTAGGCCCGTAGATCGCGGCAGAACGCAGCAGCCGCAAGGGCTGCTGATCATCTTCCACCTCGACTTCCACCAATCCGCGCGGCGAGTTGGGATCGATGTCGGTGGCCAGCAGAGACAGGGAGAAGGGATCCCGGAAGCATCCGAAATTGCGACCGTAGAGTTCGATCAGCATACGATGCCTCCTGTCAATGGCGCAGAAAATCTGCGCATCGTCATGATTCTAGCCATTATTCGGGTGGAATGCGAGCAGGAGTCCAACGAAACCGACCTGATCGCGCAGAGAACCTGCGCATAGCTGACGGCCATGGCCGTCAGCCGGTTACCATTTCGGCGGCCCCCGTAGGCTGCGCCTTCCCGGCGAATCTGTAAGTGCCGCGTTTACAGAACCTTGGAGTGAAAGTGGGGCGGCCGTGCCGGATAAGGCAAAAAGCGAATCGAAAGTTCCGATGCCCACTCCGACATGCCCAACGCCTCAATGGGCGGGGCGGTGAGGGCAACTTCAACGGGCTGTTCCCTGCCGCGGCTTTCAGCATCGCGGCGAGCGGACTCGCCGAATCATCGCCGCAGTTCCATGCCGCTGCCAGCCTCAGAACAACTCGGCCGGCTCGATCAACGAAGCGTCATCGTGTTTCGGGCTGTTGACGCGGGTGCTGACCGGCCACATCTCCATTCGCGCGGCGGGGATGGGCACGAGAAGATCGGCGATCTCATCCGGCTTCTGAACGGCCGGGTCGAGCCATCGCGCTTCGGCCTCGCGCGGCAGGATCAATGGCATGCGGTCGTGGATCGTGGCCATCACCTCGTTGGGGGCGGTGGTAAGGATGGCGAAGGTTTCAAGCTCGCTGCCATCGGGCGACTGCCAGCACTCCCACAAGCCGCCGAGGGCGAAAAGCTCCTCATCACAGATGCGGATGTACAACGGCCGTCGCGCGGAGCCCTTGCCCTGCCACTCAAAAAAGCCGTTGGCCGGGACCAGCGCCCGGCGGTAGCGCATCGCCGTGCGGAAGGTGGGCTTGTCCGCCGCGGTTTCCGCCCGGGCGTTGATCATGCGGCGGCCGATGGTCACATCCTTTGCCCAGTGCGGCACGAGCCCCCACTGCATCAGCCGGCACCGCCTGCGGCCGCCGTCTTGGGCCGCGGGCGCATCCCGGTCAGCGAAGACCACCGGCGCCGCCTGCGATGGGGCGATGTTGTACCGCGGCGAGAACAGCGGCATCTGCTCCACCCCGAACCGCCGGCCGACCCGCTCTGAGTCGCTGCTGAGGCTGTAACGTCCACACATGTTGGCATTCTACAATCAGCTTTACATGTGGCCCGTGAGCGCTGATGAGTCGCGGTACTCACCCGCGCTGCGATGTCATGCGCAGTTCGGATACACGTTGGCGAGAGTGGATAGTGGCCAAGTCACCGAGTTCGCCGCTGCCTGGGGTTGTCCTTTGGCTCGGTCTCAGCGCATTGGCATGGAACGTGCATTCTCTTACCATCGTCTTTTCGCAAGGATACCCGGTTCGTTTTCCCCGTTTGGAAGGTCTGCTCCATGCCTCAAGAGGCGCATCCCGCCCATCGTCCCACCCTCACTTGGCAGTTCCCCCTTCCCCGCACACACACCGGTGTGCTTCTCGGCAATGCGGTGCAGGGGTTGATGGTGTGGGGGGATCAGACGCTCAACATCACCGTTGGCCGGGCGGGGTTCTGGGACCATCGCTTCGGCAACGCCTTTGCCACGCGAACCACCTTCGCCGAGGTGCGGCGCCTGCTCGAAGCCGGCGATGAAGCCGGGCTGCGGCGGGCATTCGGCACCGATGAAGACAAGCGCACCGCCGGGCAGCGGCCCCACCAGGTCGGTGGCGGGCGACTGGAGCTCCACTTGCCCGATGGCCTGCGGCCCCGGCAGGGATGTCTAGACACCCGCGATGCCACGCTGCGGATCACCCTCGGTCGGGATGCCGAGGCAGAACACACCGGCAGCGCGGCCACCATCATCATCAGACAGGCGATCGATGAGGAACTGGCGTGGATCGAACTGCCCGAGGCGCTTCGCGGGCGGGTGAGGATGAGACTCGTTCCTTCCTGGGACCATGTGAGCGAGGATCTCAGCAAGCTCGGCTGTGAGCCGCCGCAGCGCACGTCACGAACGAACACGAATCAGCCCCTCGAAGCCTTCACACAACCCTTGCCAGAGGATGACCCGCTTACGGTCTGCTGCCTCGACCGCGGCGACCGGATCGCCATCACCACCGCCCTCGGCGCCGATGGGGCCGACCGGGCCGAGGCGGCGGCGAAGCAGGCCGACACCGCCGCCGTGGCCGAACGCACTGCGCGCTGGTGGAACGACTACTGGGCCGATGTGCCTGCGGTCAACCTGCCGGACCCGGACCTTCAGTTCATCTTCGACTACGGCCTCTACAAGCAGGCCGGGCTCACCGCGCCGCACGGGCTGGCATGTACGCTCCAGGGACCGTGGATCGAGGAGTACCGACTGCCACCGTGGAGCTGCGATTATCACTTCAACATCAACATCCAGATGATCTACTGGCCGTGCCTGCCGACCAACCGGGCATCGCACTTTGCACCGCTGTGGCGCCTGATCGAAAGCTGGCGGGCGCAACTTCAGGAGAATGCGGAGAAGTTCTTCGGGACCGAAGGTGCGCTGATGCTCCCGCATGCGGTGGATGACCGCTGCCAGGTCGTGGGGTCGTTCTGGACCGGCACCATCGATCAGGCGTGCACCGCGTGGATGGCGCAAATCGCCTGGCATCACTACCGCTACACCATGGATGAATCGGTCCTTCGCGAGGTGGCCTGGCCGCTGCTGGCCGGGGCGTTCAATGGCTTTTTCGCCATGATGGAATGGATTCAGCAGAAGGATGGCCAATGGCGGCTGAGCCTGCCTGTGTCGGTCAGCCCCGAGTTCAAGGGATCGCGCATGGATGCCTGGGGCCGCGATGCGAGCTTCCAGCTCGCCGCGGTGCATTGCATCGCGCACATCCTCACCGAGGCGGCCGACATCCTCGGATACGAGCGGGACAAGCGCTGGCAGCAGGCGCTCGATCACCTGCCCCGTTACACCCCGATCACCGGCCCGGCCACGGCCGAGGCCCCCGAACGGCAGCACACCCGAATCGCGCTGTGGGACGGCATGGACCTGCTGGAATCGCATCGCCATCACTCGCACCTCGGCGCGATCTACCCGTTCCGCACGGTGAATCCGGCGGAGGAGCGTGACGCCGAGACCGTGCGGCACTCGCTGCATCACTGGGTGCGGCAGGGCACGGGCGCCTGGAGCGGCTGGTGCGTGCCATGGGCGGCGATCATCCATGCACGCTGCGACAATGCAGATGGGGCGGTATCGCTGCTGCACCTGTGGCGTGACAACTTCACCAACGAGGGCCATGGCACGCTGCACGATGCGGCCCATCCGGGCCTGACCACCCTCGCCCCGTCCCTGGCCCCCGGCGGCCGCGAAGCCTTCGAGAAGCGCGAGGTGATGCAGGCCGAGGCGGGCATGGGCGCACTGATGGCCGTTTGCGAACTGCTCGTGCAATGCCGCGATGGCATCATCCATGTGCTGCCGACAATCCCGCGGCGGTGGCGGGAGCTGAGCTTTTCCGGCATCGCCGCCGAGGGTGGGTTTCTCATCGGTGCCACGGTGAGCGAAGGATGCATTGGCCGCATCCGGATCACCTGCCCCCACGGCGGCCGGCTGCGACTGGCCCACCACATGGGCGAAGCATGCAGGGTCGATGGCCACGCCATCGATGCGCCGATCATCGACATGACCACCGAGCCGGGGCAGGTCATCGAGGTGCAACGGCCATAATCGGCAATCCCGGACAGTGCATGGGCGCATGACACGCGCCGCGGCAGGCGTTCGCTCCCTCTACCCGTTTCCGGGGGCGGGAGAGCGCTGGGGTCAGGGGCACAACGCAGGGGCTGTCCGAACCAATCCCCATCCCCACCCCCCGGCTTCGCTTCGCCACGCTGTGGCACGGTATAGCCCGAAGGACGACGCTGGTCGCCCCCCGCCCGCAGCCACGCCGCCGAGGGAGATGGAAGTGAAGGCCCGACGGGTCAGCCGCGACATATGTCATGCACCCGAAGCCGGGGAAGGGGAGTTCCGGGGCCAGCAGAGCCTCCGGTCCTGTTACAATCCCCGGCTTGGCAAGGAGTTGTTGCGTATGGTTTCGCTATCGTCCAATCTCGTGGCCGCGTGGGAAGATCGGCAGGGGCCGGCGGTGCTTGGGACCTGTGATGCCCACGGGCAGCCGAACGTGGTCTATGTCGGCAGCCTGGTGCTCGAAGAGGCCTGCCGGTTCGTCATCGCTGACAGCGCGTTTTTCAAGACGCGGGCCAACATCGAGGCCGGCTCACGCGCAGCACTGTTGTGGCTGACCAGTCAGTGGCAGGCATACCAGGTGCATGGCCCGGTGTACTATGAGACCGGCGGCCCCATCTACGAGCGGATGCTTCAGTGGGTGCCGGCACAGTTCGCTGAAACGGTCAAGGCCGCGGCGGTGGTCGAGATCGAGACCGTCTACTGCGGCGCTACGAAGCTGCTGCCGGCCACGTGACTACGCAACGATGGGCCGCGAGATGTCACATTGCCATGTTTCACAGTCACAGGGGAATCGACCACGGGACACAGGCACATTCTCGCTTCTTCTGCGCCCTCCGTGCCTTCTTCGATAAAGACGTCGGGCATTGGAATGTCGCGAATGCAGGGATGATGGAGACAGTCGGGAGGAACTGCGAAAAACGCGAAATACACGAAAAGGAGAGTTGCCCCGCAATCTCATTGGGTGGCCGTGTGATGTGCGGTGCCCGGTGTCGCAGTGGGTGACTCCGGTCGACAACATCGTGCCAAAGGACGGTTTGTGAGTTCTCTGAGAAATGTCGTTATGTCGTTCCAATGCTTGTTCGCTTAGTGGCAGTGACGCTGCGGCGGCGGGAAGAGGGTGGGGGGCTACGGAGAACGCAGAAAACACAGAAGGATGGGAGGAGGTAGATTTTGCCGCATGGCCGGATTCCAATACGAGGAGTTTTCGGGGATCGCGCGTTTCGTGGTTGGGTCTCATCGTTTTCGACTTTCAGAGCCGTGCCGATGGTCATCGTACATCCGTTGTACGCCGGCGGAGGGGACGAGGGGGATCACGGACGGCCCTGTCGGGCGGGATCGGTGGGGCAGGGGTGTGTGGTGGCGTTATAATCGGGGCATGAATATTGCCGTGATCCTTCCCGCTGCTGGTGTGGGCCGCCGATTCGCGGTCGAGGATGCTGCGCCGGATGATGCTGCTGAAGCAAGACTCGGTGGTGGGGGTGGCGCGGCGGAAACAGCACGTCGCGGCAAGGTCGAGTTGGACCTTGCCGGCAAGCCCGTGTTTCTCCGTGCGGTTGAGGCGTTCATCAAGCGGCCGCAGGTCGGTCAGGTCATTCTCGCCGTGGCCCCCGATGCGATCGAGAGTTTCCGCTTTCGCTGGGGTGACCGGCTCGGCTTCCACGGGGTGAGCCTGGTCGAGGGGGGCACCGTCGAGCGGTGGGAGACGGTGATGAAGGCGCTCGAGGCGGTCGAGGAGGGCATCACCCACATCGCCGTGCATGATGCGGTCCGGCCGCTGGTGGCCCCGGCGATGATCGACCGTGTCTTCGCCGCGGCGGAGACCTGTCCTGCGGTG
>PUNN01000250.1 GCA_003552605.1 Phycisphaeraceae bacterium | reverse complement strand
GCGATCAACTTCCTCTGCCGCTACAGCAAGGAGCGGCGGATGGGCTACAAGTTCGCACTCGAGGCCAAGCCCAATGAGCCGCGTGGACACCTGTTCAACGCTGTGACCGGCAATTACCTCGGCTTCATCGAAACGCTCGATGACCCGGACATGGTCGGTGTCAACCCCGAGTTCGCCCACGAGCAGATGGCGGGGCTGAACTTCACCCACCAGGTCGCCGCGGCGCTCGATGCGGGCAAGCTGTTCCACATCGACCTCAACGATCAGGAGCCGGGGCGCTACGACCAGGACTTCCGCTTCGGCTCGATCAACTACAAGGCGGCGTTCTACCTCGTGAAGCTGCTTCACGACTACAACTACAAGGGGCCGAAGCACTTCGACAGCCACGCCTTCCGCACGGCCGACCGCAACGATGTCAAGGCCTTCACCGCCGGCTCGATGCGCACCTACAAGATCCTCGAGGCCAAGGCCGAGAAGTTCAACAAGGACCGCCGCATCCAGGCCCTGCTGCGCAAGATCGACCGCCAGAGCGAGAAGCTGCCGAAGAACTACACCAAGAAGGCCGCCAATCAACTGCTCGACGTCCAGTTCGACCGCCACCGCATGGCCGCACGCCCGCTGCCATACGAAGAGCTCGACCAACTCGTCAGCGAACTGATCCTCGGCGCCTGAGCAGCGATGCGGGCACACGCGAATACCACGGCCCACCCGCCTCACACCCAAGCACGATTCAGCCGGTGGCCCCCTCACCCCCTCGCCCTTTGAAAAAGGGCCGGGGTGAGGGGCCCCCGCGGTCATTGTCTGCGTGTCCGCGAAACAGCTCATGAATCTGCACCGATCTGCGGACTGATGCTGCGCCTCCAGCGGGCCAGAAGGACCATGAATCGTATCCGCAGATCATAGATTCACGAAACTGATGTTGAGGTGCGATGGCGTCCAGGGTGCATGACACGTATCGCGGCTGGTCGCCTGGGCCCTCACTCCCCTCTCCCCTCGGGAGAGGGGCCGGGGTGGGGGCTGGTTCGGACGGGCCCCGCGCGTTTCCCCTCACCCCAGCCCTCTCCCAAGGGGAGAGGGGGCAAAAGGCGTTACGCGGCGCGTGTCATGCATCCCGGCACATCCTCCCTGAGATGATATCCCACCACCTCCCCCGGGCGACATTTCGAGTATCTTCGGCCGCGCGGCGGGGCAGCGGGGCATCGCGGGGCACCCGCCACCTGCCGCTGATGCGTATTTGACTCGTCGCCGAACCCCTCAACTGGATTCACCCCAAATGCCTACCCAGGACAACGCCTCAATCGTCGATTGCCTTCAACAGCACCCGGGCAGTGCCCTCGGCGACCGCGTGACCGTGCGCGGCTGGGTCCGCTCCCGCCGCGACTCGAAGGCCGGGCTTTCCTTTGTTCATCTGCACGATGGGTCTTGCTTCGATCCACTCCAGGTTGTGGCGCCGGCCTCGCTGGACAATTACGAGTCGGAGGTGTGCCACCTCAACACCGGCTGTTCAATGGCAGCCACCGGCACGCTCGTGCAGAGCAAAGGCAAGGGCCAGGGCATCGAGCTTCAGGCTGAAAGCATTACCGTTCATGGCTGGGTGGATGACCCGGACACCTACCCGGTCTCGGCCAAGCGGCACAGCTTCGAGCACCTGCGGACCGTGGCCCACCTGCGGCCGCGGACCAACACCTTCGGCGCGATCGCGCGGGTGCGGCACTGCCTGTCGCAGGCGATCCACCGCTACTTCGACCGCCACGGCTTCTACTGGGTGCATACGCCGATCATCACCGCCAGCGATTGTGAGGGGGCGGGAGAGCTGTTCCGCGTGTCGACCCTCGATCTGAACAACCCCCCGCGCAACGAGCAGGGCGAGATTGACCACTCGCAGGACTTCTTCGGCCGACCGGCCTACCTGACCGTGAGTGGCCAGCTCAATGTCGAGGCCTACTGCCTTGCGATGTCGAAGGTATACACCTTCGGCCCCACCTTCCGGGCTGAAAACAGCAACACACCGCGGCATCTTGCCGAGTTCTGGATGGTCGAGCCGGAGATCGCATTTGCGGACCTCGGTGATGATGCAGACCTCGCCGAGTCGTTTCTGAAGGCCATATTCCGGGACCTGCTCGAACAGCGCAGCGATGACATGGCCTTCTTCCAGCAGCGGATCGACAGCGACTGCATCAACCGGCTCGAAAGGTTCATCGAGGCCAGCTTCGAGCGGATCGAATACACCGAGGCCATCCGCATTCTGGAAGCCGCGGTCGAGGCCGGCCAGCGCTTCGATTATCCCGTACAGTGGGGCATGGACCTCCAGACCGAACACGAGCGATACCTGACCGAGCAGCACGTGGGCCGGCCGGTGGTGGTGATGAACTATCCCCGCGACATCAAGGCGTTCTACATGCGACTGAACGATGATGACCGGACCGTGGCGGCCATGGATGTGCTCGCCCCCGGCATCGGTGAGATCATCGGCGGCTCACAGCGTGAAGACCGCCTCGATGTGCTCGATGCCCGATTGACAGCCATGAACCTTGATCCGGCGAGCTACGACTGGTACCGCGACCTCCGCCACTATGGCACCGTGCCCCACGCCGGCTTCGGCCTCGGCCTCGAGCGCACGATCCAGTACGCCACGGGCATGACCAACATCCGCGATGTGATCCCCTTCCCGCGAACCCCGGGCAATGCCGAGTTCTGAAAACCGCTGAAAACAGCGGGGTGCAGCGGGCCAAGGGCTGTGATATGCCATTGGCAAGGCACGCGCGATGCAACACCGACAGCCGATGCGATCAGCGCAGCAGCACGCCGGCAGGCAAGCCGGCCATGCGGCCGTACCAACAGTTGGCATCAACAGCGCCCACGAGCAAGGCTCACCGCATGCGGTCCGGCAACCGCATTTCTGCCGCGGATTTCACAGGCTTCGCGGCCTTATTCATCCAGCCACAGGATCGCGGTCACGCCGCGGGGATAGTACTTGCTTCCCCATGCCTGGCCGCTGATCATCTGATCACTCCAGGCCCAGTAGGCGCTTCTTTCCGGCTCGAGCAGCCATCGCACGTGTGCCGCATCCGCCGCCCGCCCTCTTTCATCCCACGGCAGGCCCAGGACATGACGATACACGTGCTGCGACAGGTAAATCTTCGAAAGCCACGAGTTGTTGCTCGTCGAGGAAAGCTTCCAGCCATCATCATCGAACAGGCACGTGCCCTTGCGAAGCACCGTGTCGATGTGGCGCTTGAGCGCATCGAGCATCTTACCGAAGCGGCCATCCGGCTTGACCGCGCCGGGGCAGCCGGTCAGGTGCGGGAACACCAGCCCTTCGATGGCGGGGATGATCTTTGAATCGTTGCCCTCGAACATCACGCCGGGGATGAAGCCTTCCGGTGTCATCGCACGAAGGAGCGTGTCGGCCGCGCGCACGGCCTGCGAGCCGGCAAGGTCGGCGAGGTTGTCAGCCCCGAGCATGTGCATCAGCCTTTCAAGCGCGACATACGCCGCCCACGTCTTGACGGCCATGTACAGGTTGTTGCGTGCCTGGCCGAGTGACTCATCGAGGCTGTCATAAGTCGTGATCTCGGCACCGCCCATCGTCCGCGAGGAGTCGAGGCCCATGATCCCGTTGCGCTTCGCCGGCTCGGGATGGTCACGGTTGACCAGGCTTTCGAGGCAGTCGGCAATCACCTGGCGGTTGATGCGCAACCAGCCTTCATCCTCGTTGCCGTGGATGTAGACCGCGGCACACAACACGAAGTTGACAAGCTGCTCGTGCGTCATGTGGCTGAAACAGCCGCTGAGCCCGAACAGCTCGTAGGTCGAATAGCCCGCGCGCGAGATGTGATTGGCGAGGCCCTGGTCATGGGTGAAGCTGATGCCGCCAGGATGAAGCGTATCGTCACCGGGAAAGCGCACCTGGTCGCGGTAGCTGTAACGGTCGATGAACGTGTCGAGCTCGTTGCGCACCGCCCACGGGTTCATCTTCATCTCGAAAAAGAGCTGGTCCGCGGTCAGGTCGAAGGTGTTCATCATCCGGTACTCACCTTCGTTGACCACCCAGTATGGCCGGCCATCGCGTTCTTCGCCGACCCACTGAAGGAACTGCGTCGAGCCGTAGTAGCTGTGGACCGCGTGGGCGAGCATGAACTTCTGGTCATCGCTCAGCCGCGACTGCTCGAGCATCGCATCGGCTTCAACAGCCCACTGTCGATAGGTATCGAAGTTGGCCATGGCGTACGCGGCGACCTGCTCGATCCGGCTGAAGTAGCGGGTGTAGTAATAGGCCGTCGGTTCGCCACTGGTGACGATGCCGCCGCGGTAGAAGCACACGGCGAACCGGAAGGTCCGCCGCTCGCCCGCTTCGACGGTGCCCACCAGCCCCCCCACCCCGCCGAGGCCGAACACGCGGTTTTCCGGGATCTTCGGCGCGACCACCTGCTCGATGCTGAATGCCATGGCGGATTCGAGCGACGCATCATCGCTGGCAATAGCGGTGATCCGCCCCTGTCCCACACCGCGGATATCCCCTTCGGTTCGGTCATCCAGCCGCCGCATGGCCGAGTAGGGGTCATTGCCCTGGTACCCGAAGAACGCGCGGCGGGCGGCGGTGCCGGCGGTGTTGTCCACCTCCATCTCCACGAGCACTGCCGGGCAGATGGCCTGCTTGACCTGCTCGGCCTCGGCGAAGCCGGGATCGGGCACGGTTCGAACCGGTGAGAAAATGCGGAAGGTGAGGTCCCCCGCCGTCCATGTATCGCTCGCGAGGGTGAGTTTTCGCCCGACGGCCTCGCGTGCAAAGGGCCGGATGATCGCATCGGCCTTGGGCTGATGGTCCTCAGGCGCTTCGACATCGTACCGCCGGGCCTCATCCTCGGCCTCCTTGAAAAACGGCAGGGCGTCGAACACGCCCTTCTCGTGCGACTCGAGCCCGATGAACACGCTCTGATTCGCAGGCTGCCTCAGTTCGAGCCCGAGGCCGCCGCGGGCGCCAGGATATCCGAGGGTGAAGCTCGCAAACGCCCCGATGGGCGAATGCTGGGCATTAAAGTAGACCGAATCCATGCTGATCACTCCTTATCCGTACCAAAAAAGCCGTAAGCGTCCAGTATAAGGCACCGCGGCGGGCGGGGCACGTGGCATCTCAGCATCGCCTGGGAGAACACATGTAGCTCGGCTGTCCGCGTCAGCAGCCAACCGAGCTGCATGCGTTTGCCCTGGTAAGGACAAATCCCCCCCTGCTGCCGGCCCTGCCACAATGATGATCAGGATGCTCCAGGGATCCCCCGATCGTGCCACCGCACCACCGCTTGCCGTGCCCTGCTCACCGCACGATCGCAATGTGCCAGCTCAGCTCCGGCCCCTCACCCGCAAGCTCGAGTCGCAGCATGCCGCATTCACCGCGGCGGTTCTGAAACGGACCGGGCAGGTCGATGATGGCTGAGGCCGCCGCATCGATCCGCACATCGACCTGCTCCGCTGCGTGGGTGAAGTGGATCACCGTCGTCTGCGGCGCCGGTGTCGAGACGGTCCAGCGCACCTGCTGACCATCACCGCGATCACGCAGGTAGGGCAGCAGCATCGTCCGCGGCCCGGTTCTGCCCGGTGTGATCTCGCTCACATGGATGCCATCATCATCCACCCGGACGGTGAGGTCCCAGATGCCCAGCGGATCGCCCCGAACGCGGCTGGTGAGGCGCACACCACTGTCATCTTCCAGCGGCTCGAATGGTCCGATGGGTCGCGGATCCTGTTGGCCGGGAACGGTCAGCACCCCGAGGCCAGGTTCACCATCCCGCCGCGCCAGACCCGGGTTGAAGAACCGCCGCGGCTCAAGCGGGCTGAAGACGCTGCTCGCCCAGGCGAACCCGCGGCCGGGACCGAAGGTGATGTCGACAATGCCCGCGGCATCGTATACCGGGGCCGGGAAGGCGTTGACGTGCACGCTATAAGGCCCGCGGTGAATCAATGCCCGCCACAGTGGGTCGTGATCGTTCCAGAGCCGGTGCGGTGGCGCCGGTGCGGGTTGCTCCGGCAAGATCGGCCCGTCCACAAAGCCATCGAGCACGGCACAGGCCAGAAACCCCAACGCCAGGTTGCTGTAATTGGCATCGAAGGTATAAGCCTCGTAGCCGATCCGCCGCCGTGGCTCGAGCACATTCTGCACCGGGCTGAACGGCGCCCCTTCCGGCCGCTGGCACATGGCCAGCGCGGCGAGAGCCCGACGGGCGGCGGCGCGGGCCTGTTCATGTCGCTTCGCATCCGGTGCAGTGCCCTGCGGTGCAAAACGGGCCATCAGCTCGGCGAAATACGCCAGTTGACAGCCAAGCGTCCAACTCTGCCCCGTGCTGCGGTGCGCCGAGGCGAGCGAGCCATCCGATAGCTGTACCGCCAGCGACCGTTCAAAGCCACGCAGGAGCAGCGTTTCCAGTTCTTCCTTCCACCGGCCTGCAAACCCGCCGGCGCGCTGCGCCTCGGCCGCCTCCGCCGCTTCGAGGATGACCGCAAGGTGATACCGGGTGAACAGGCAATAACTGTTGGGATGGCCCGGCTCCTGGTACAGGCCCCGCTCGGCCAGGATGTGATTCTCGAAAAATGCGCCGATCCACGCTTCCAGTTGTGCAGGGGACGGTGCCTGCGGTCCGGCCAACCCATCCGCACGTCGCATTGCCTCCCCGGCCAGCCATACACTCGCCCAGTTGGAAGGCGGCTGCTTCGCGAATACCTCGGGCACCTGTACGGCCCTGATGCGTTCTTCGATCCCTGATGCTCTCGCGGCATCGATGGACTTCAGCACCCGCCAACTGCGCATTACCGCCGGCCAGAAAAAGTCGCGGTGGTTCATCGCCGACAAGGTGCCATCGGGCCCCATCACACCCGAGGCATTGGCCTGTCCGGAGGGGTCTTCGAGATGCCGGAGTGCGGCCTCAATGCCCCGGAAGGCCCGCTCAGCGTGAGCCCCCGCCTCCGCGGCCGGCCCATATGCCGCAAGTACCGCCCGGCCGAGGGCGTGATAGGCCGTGCCATACTGCATGGGCCTGCCAAAGACGGGATCGAGAAGCTCACCCTCATCATCAAGCCAGCCATCGAAGCTGGCAATGCCATCCCGCAGAAGGCTCAGCGGCGTAATCGTGCCGGCCCGGTTGCAAGTGACGGTGGAAGTGGACATCGAGGTGATCCTCAGGTGAACGCGTTCGTGTTCAATACCTGCGGCGAAACGGGATCGCAATCACATCGCCAATAAAGACAACTTCCCGTGACACCATCCAAAGGCGAGGACGATCAGACGCCATCACCGAGGCCTCAGCCTTCGGGCCGAGTGACCTCGACCCTGTCCAGGCGCGGCCACGTCCAGGGGGTGCGATCCAGATTCCGCACGCGCTGCGGGTCGTACAGCTCGATCGAGCGCCAGATGAACATCGGGACGATCGGCGCCTCGCGAAGCAGCAGACGCTCGGCATCCTCGAGCATACTCATCCGCTGCTCGGGGTCGGCGACCTCCGCCGCCTCGGCCAGGATGCGGTCATAGTCTTCGTTGACCCACTTGGCGTGATTATTCCCGTCACCGCTGCGGTACATGTTCAGCCACGAGGTGGGGTCGCGATAATCCGCGAACCAGTTGGCGAAGGTGAACATGAACCGTCCTTCCTTCAGCCGCTCGACGAAGACATCGTGCGGCACACCCTCGATGGTCACATCGGCCTCGAGATGGTCCCGCCATTGCCGCGCCACCCGCTCGGCCATGGCGTTCTGCCCCGTACCAGTGCGGTAGAGGATCGTCACCGATGGAACCTCGCCCTCGTAGGCTTCAAGCATCCGCGCAGCAGCTTCGGGGTCGAAGCGCGGCGCGACATCCTGCGGCGGGTCGTAGCCGGGGATCATGCCCGGCGGCACGAGGCTGTGGGTTTCGCGCTCTTCCTTCCGCATGATGTCAGCGATGATCTGCTCAACATCGATGGCCTTGGCGAAGATGCGGCGAAGCTTGCGGTCAGCGAACGGGTTGGCCTCGCCGCGGTACTCATCCTGCACGTTGAACACGGCATAGGAGGTCGCCGCCTCATCGAAGACATGCACATCGTCCCGGTCGCCATCCCGTTTCTGCCGGTAGAGGTCGCCTGCGATGACGTGCGCGGTGGGCACATCCGGCCACCAGTCGTAATGCCCGCCCTCGTAGCTGCGCAGGGCGGGGCCGGTTTCCAGGATGCGCACACCAATGCTTGCGTTGTTCATCCCCTCGCGATCGTAGTAATGCTCATTGGCCTCGAGCATCAACTGGCGATTGGGCCGATGTTCGGCCAGAAAGTACGGGCCGTTGGTGATGAGCCTGTCCGGCATGAGCCAGTCACTGTGCATCCGGACCATCCCCGTATCTTCATCCGGGGCGAGCATCGCCTCGGCCATGCTTGGCCCATGCTGGGGCGAGAAGGTCATGAACGCGGTCAGGTCGAGGAAATAGGGCACTGGCTTCTCGAGCGTGATGATGAGTGTATGGCCATCGGGCGCCTCGAGGCCGACCTTGCGTTCGAACGCCTCGATATGTTCTTCAAGCAACTGCTTCGCGGCCTGATCGCTGCGCTCCGCGGCCGGCCGGTCGGCATAGGCCTCCAGGTCTTCGTTTCGCAGCGTGAACCAGTCCTCCGCGCCCTCGATGTAATCAAACATCGTGCGGTAGTACGCGGCGAAGTCGGGCATCATCGCCCGCCGCCAGCCGAGGATGAACTCCTCGGCCCGGACGGGGTCCCCATTGCTCCACCGCGCATCCTCGCGCAGGTGAAAGGTGTAGGTGCGGCCATCCTCGCTGATCTGCCACCGTTCGGCGACGGCGGGAACGGGCTCACCCGTCTCGTGTGAGAGGCGGGTCAGCCTGTCGTAGAGCACATCGATGATGCGGAAATCGCGCAGCATCGACGTCCGCTGCGGATCGAGCGTGCGAAGCGGGCCGGAGATGAAGGTGAAGTCAGCTTGAATCCGCCGATCCGCGGTGGCAAAGATCAGCATGTAGCCGGCGCCGGCAATCAGCAGCACGGCACAGAGGAGAATGATGGCACGCATGGAATGGTCACCTCACCTGGGGGTTGACAAGCGGGGGCACGGCGACGGAGCCGGGCCGGACCGCGGCGTGATGGCCCTGTGGATAAACGTCTCCAACGGCAGTTTTGCTGCGGGCGGGCGCCGCCTGCGGGGTTTGCTGCCGTGGGTTCCGGCCCCCAGACCCCGGCCCCCGGACCCCGCCCCGG
>PUNN01000067.1 GCA_003552605.1 Phycisphaeraceae bacterium | reverse complement strand
GACCATGCCGCCCGGTTTTGTGGTACATGCGTTTGCCCTGCCGGGGCTACCAGCTTTAGCGGCTGCAAGCGCTTTCGAAACGGTCGCCGGGCGTGAGGTGGTGGCCGCGGGTGAACTCGGTGATCGACATCGTGCGCTTGCCGGGGGGTTGCACCTCGAGCAATTGGATCACCCCTTGCCCCGTCGCGACGTGGTGGTCGGGGAGGATGGTGCCGGGCGGCTGTCCGGCGGGCTCATCGGGCCGGTCGCGGACGCGTCGGAGGATGAGCGGTTGAGGCTCGCTTCCCTCATGATGCCACATGACAGTGACGCCCGGCCAGGGGGTCAGGCCATGGATGCGGCTTCTGACACGGTCGGCCGGTTCGGTGAAATCGACCCAGGCATCGGCCTTGCTCAGCTTCGGGGCGCGGGTGGCTTTCGTGTCATCCTGCGGCACCGGCTCGAGCGTACCGGCCGCGTACCGGTCGAGCACATCCAGAAGCAGTTCCGGGCCGAGTGCGGCGAGGCGGTCGTGCAACTCGCCCGCGGTTTCGAGCGGGTCGATCGCCGTGCGCACCTGGCCGTACATCCGCCCGGCGTCCATGCGCTCGGCAATGCCGATGATGGTGTTGCCCGTCTCGTGTTCACCCGCGATCACCGCCCAGTTGACCGGGGCCGCCCCGCGGTAGGCCGGCAGCAGTGACCCGTGGAGGTTGACCGCCAGCGGCGCAAGGCTTTTGACAAGCTCAGGACTGAGCTTCTGACCGAATGCGATGACGATCGCGGCCTCGGCTTGCAGCTTGTCGATCTGCTCGATGAAGGCCGGTTCGTTCACGTTGCCCTGGCGCAGCACGGGCAGCCCGGCATCGGTTGCCCAGTCGGCGATGGCGGTGGGCTTGGGCCTGCGGCTGCGGCCGGCAGGGCGGTCGGGTTGGGTGATGACCGTGACGACCTCGTGCCGTGCAGCGAGGGCACGGAACGAGGGCAGGCCAAAGGCGCCAGCCCCGAGGAGGATGAGCTTCATCTTGCTGGCTCCACGCCGGGGTCGGTATGGACACCCCCTGAGGCGCCCGATGTGTTTCGCTCGGGTTTGGCGGGTTTGTAGTTCTGTTCGAGGTCGCGAAGCAGCCGCTGATTGGCGATGCGGTCGGCCTGCGCCGCACGGTCGATGATCAGCACACCATCGAGGTGGTCGAGTTCGTGCTGCCAGATGCGGGCGATCAGGTCGCGGCCCTCGAGGGCGAAGGGTTTACCCTGGAGGTTGATGGCCTCGATGCGGACGCCGACTGGACGGCGGACGTTGACGGTGATCTCGGGCAGACTGAGGCAGCCCTCATCGGCATCGGCGACGGCCCGGGTGGCGGCGGCGAGGCGGGGGTTGATAAAGACCGTGGCGTGCTCGGGTTGCGTTGTGGGGCCGGCGACGAACAGCCGCCAGGCGAGCCCGACCTGAGGCGCGGCGAGCCCGACGCCGGGGGCCTCCTGCATCAGTTGGAGCATCCGGTCGGCCACTCGGTGGACATTGCGGTCGATGCGTTCGATTCGCCTGGCCCGCTGGCGTAGGACCGGTGCGGGGTAGTGGAGGATTCGCAACGCATCGGGGTCGAGGCTCATCACTGAGATCGTAGCGGTGGTCTGAGTGGCCCACAAGGGGGTATCGGGCGGTAAACATGGTGGTCGCCACGGTTTGTCTTGACGCAAGGGCATATCCATGGCATACTTGGCGTTGGCCCTGCGGGGGTAACGCAACTGGTTTGGCCTTGGCGACTTGGCTTTCTTCTGCGGACGCCGGATATTCGGACTGAAATATCCTCTTTAGGCCTCCGCCTTGTTCAGGGGCAGCCCTATGGCAACAGTGACCAAGAAGGAACTGATCGACCAGATCGCCGAAGCCACCGGCGAGAAACGCGTGGTCGTCAAAAAGATCGTCCAGAGCTTTCTCGACCAGGTCATCGTCGAGCTCGGTAAAGGCAACCGCCTCGAGTTCCGCGATTTCGGTGTCTTCGAGGTCAAACAGCGCCAGGGGCGACTCGCCCAGAACCCCAAGACCCTCGCCCCGGTTCCCGTGCCCCCCAAGCGGACGGTCAAGTTCAAGGTCGGCCGGCTCATGAAAGAGGTTCTCTCGCCCGAGGAGGGCCGGGCCGCCAAGCAACCCCGAAGTGAATCATCCTCATCCGCCGAGTGATGGCATCGCTCCGATCATCCACCGGGCCCGGGCCGGGCAGAATCGCGATGCTTCCGCCGCTCCATCTCGTTGGCCGTCCGAACACCTGCTTGTTACTAACGGCCCCAGCCCATTGCAGCGATGCGCGGCTGGCGGGGCTGACCCATTGAAAAGGACTGCGCGATGGCCGCCTGGCTGGAAGAGCTGGCCCGCGAACTGAATGCGCTTGCCGGCACTGACATGCTGCGGCAACTGCGATCCGCCGCGCCGGCCGGTGCCGGGAGCGGGCCGGCCGGGCAACGGGTTCATCCCGGCATTGCCTGCGATGACATGGCTGCGACAGCCGGTGGCGGCCTGATGCTCACGGTCGGCGATCCGCCGCGCCACCTGGTCAACTTCGCCGGCAACGATTATCTCGGCCTCGCGGGCGACCGGCGGCTGAGCGAGGCGGCGATCGAGGCCATCCGGCGATGGGGTACCGGCAGCGGGGCGAGCCGGCTGGTGACCGGCCACCTGCCCATCCATGAACAGACCGAGCGGCGATTTGCCAGCTTCAAGCATGCCGAAGCCGCGCTGCTTCTTCCCACCGGCTACATGGCCAACCTCGCGGTGCTATCGGCCCTGCCCGGCCCCGCCGACCTGCTTTGCCTGGACAAGCTCAACCACGCGAGCCTGATCGATGCCGCCCGGGCGAGCGCAGCGCCGATGCGCACCTACCCGCATGGCCAGCTCGACCGGCTCGAGCGCCTGCTTGCCCGTCACGCCCGTACCGGCCGCGCCCGGGCGTGGATCGTGACTGACAGCGTCTTCAGCATGGACGGCGATGTGGCGGACCTGCGGGCGATCTGCGAGTTTGCCGAGCGGTTTGATGCGGTGGTCGTTGTCGATGAGGCCCACGGCACGGGTGTGCTTGGTGAAGGAGGCCGCGGCCTGAGCGAACTTCAGGGGGTGGACCGGTGGCTGGCCGAAAACGGCATTACCATCAGCACGGCATCGAAGGCGCTCGGGGGTCTTGGCGGCCTGGTCACCGGCCCGCGGGTTGTGATCGAAACGCTGGTCAACCGCGCCCGCCCTTTTGTCTACACCACCGCGGTACCGCCGGCGCAGGCCGCGGCGATCGAGGCTGCGGTGGGGGTTGTCGAAGCTGAGCCCCATCGCCGCGATCGCCTCGATGCACTTGCCCGGGCATTGCGGTGCAAGCTTGCGGATACCGGCCTCTGTGAGGCCCTCGGCCCCGGGCAGCCGCACACCCCGATTATCCCTTTGATCACCGGCACCGCAGGCCGCGCGTTGGCGCTTTCTCATCACCTTGAGCAGGCCGGCATCCTCGCCCCGGCCATCCGGCCGCCCACCGTGCCGCCGGGTGCAGCGCGCATCCGACTCACGCTGCGCAGTGACATGAGCGATACGCACATCGAGCAGCTTGTCACGGCGGTGCAACAGTTTGCCGCTTCCCACGCGGCCGGATGATGCCCGGCGGTTGTCGGGTGGCGCCATCCACTTGAGCCATTGATGGATGGCGGCGCCGAGGGCAGCCGTTGCCGGAGGAGTCGCGTACTCGCCTTCGCGCCCGAGCCCTACCATCGTGTGGAAACCGCGATGTACCGGAGTTTGCGATTTGATGGATGAAACGCTCGATGCGGTAAACAGCTTCGACACTTTCCGCCGGCAGATGGAGCCGGTGCATCCTTCGCTCGCCACCGGCTGGCCGCTGGCGATCGCGGAGGGAGAATCAGCGGTGGTGTATTTGCCCGATGAGCAGGCGGGCGGGTACCAGGCCGGGCCGAAGGCGGCCATGCCCGCGGCGGCGCCGGCGGGCATCCGGGCGGCGTTTCCGCTGGAAGAGATCGGCGACCGCGCGGCGTGCGTGGTCACGGCCGATGCGCTGCATTCACGGGCCGGGTGGGTGGACATCATGCACGAGTTCGTCCACTGCTGGCAGTGGGCTCACGGTGAGCCGAAGCTGCGTGCTTCGCTCGAGATCGAGCGCGACACGCGCAAGCAGGGGAAGATGACCTGGGAGCTCGATCATCCGTTCCCTTATGAAGATGAAGCATTCGGCCACGCCTACAGGAAGCTTCTTACGGCACTGGCCGACGGTGATGATACCGCCATCCATACCGCCCACGCCGCGCTGCGGCAGGTATTGTCGACGGTGGATCATGAGTATATGACGTGGCAGCACTGGAAGGAGGGCCTTGCCCGGTGGGTGGAGAACATGGTTCGCGAGGTGGCCGAACTGCCGCCGCGTTGCACCGGCGAGGAGGCGCCCTGGTCCCGGGTGAGCTTCTACGCCTCCGGCAGCCGGCTGATTGCGTGGCTTCAGCGCACAGAACCCGGCATTGTCGAGAAGCCGCAACTGCTTTTTCAACGGCTGTATTCGCTTCGATCGGATGACAGCGAACTGTAAGCGCAGACTCACGCGGTCACTTTGCGCTTGTCATTGCAGCACCCCGGATTCCTTGAGAAAACGCTCGATTTCATCGAAACCATCCCCGGCAAGCAGCGACTGATGGTCGCCGTCGGTGGCGATGAGCCGGGCATCGTCGGCGGCCTCGTAGAGGCGCTCGGCATGCCGGAAGGACACCATCTCGTCCTCCCGGCCGTGACGGATCAGGATCGGGCACTCGAGCGTGCGCACCACGGCTAGTGTGTCGAAAGGATCGCGCACGAGAAAAGGCGGCACCAGCCTTTCCGCTGCCATCCGTCGGACGCTGGTGAACGTCGACGCGAGAATCATCGCGCGCGGCGGGTGATGCCGGGCAAGCTGCGCCAGGGCCGCCCCGCCGAGCGAGAAGCCGTGGTAGACCAGACGATCGGGGTCGACATCATCGCGTTCGAGCAGCTTGTCATGAAACTGAATGAAATCGGCCGTGATCCGCTTCTGCGAAGGTGACCCTTCGCTTCGCCCATAGCCGCGATACTCCAGCAGCATCAGGCTCATGCCCATCTCGCGATAGGGGGCGAGGATGTCGGCGTACGGGTCCATCACCTCCTGGTTGCCGTGGGCGTAGAGCACCACCGGCCCCGGCTCGGCGTCGCTCACACCGCGGCCGGGCAGAAACCATGCCTCGACGCGGCCCTGCTCGGTGTCGATCCAGATCACCTCCGCATCATGTGGCGGTTGCTGGCTGATCAGCTCCGACGGGATCATGTGGCGTGGAAACAGCACCGGCCGCTGAAGCAGCAGTGCCAGAGCGAACCAGACCGCAATGCCCAGAAGCACGTAAATCAAAAGGCGGATCCACCATCGTGGCGCACGGCGGGAGGGGGTGACTGCATTCGAAACGGCTGCGCCGTGCGACCCGGATTCCCCCGCGGGTGTGGGGCTGTCTTGCTTGCTCATCACGGGATCAGGGCTCTTTGCGTGCAGGTCTTACGGGGAACAACGGCCCCTTGGGGCGCTATCGTGGCGGCGGACCGTCCGGCACATCCGGGCCCATTGGCGTCTGTGGCTGCGGTGGAGGCGCGGGCGATTCGGCCGGCTCGCGCGGTTCGGCTTGCGATGGGGCCTGCTCGGTCTCATGGCGAAGCTCTTCCAGCAGCCGTTCGCGGTGCTCGGCAAGCAACGCACCGAGCTTTCGCGCCTCTTCCTGCGAAAGCGGGCGCGACCACTCGTGGTCCTGCTTCTCGTCCATGACCGGTTCAAGATCAAAAGCCGCCTCGGCCACGCGCCGGAAAAGCTCACCGTGGGCGGGCAGTTGTTTGAGGCCGGCCATGCTCAGATCGAGCAGCGCTTCGATTGCCTCTGTACGCCACGCCCGCAGCGGCTGCCCCCGTACCGCCTGAGCCCAGGGATGAAGTGCCGTGTCGAGCATCCCCGACTCATCGAGGCGATCGCAAAGGGCCATGCTACCCGCGGCGTAATCGGCCACGTGGCTCGGGCAATGGGAGAAAGCCGCGGCGACGGTTTCCGGTTCGCCTTCACGGATGTTGATGAGGAACAAGTCCCGCGTGGCAAGGTTCAGGTCGCGGCCGAAAACGCGCCATGCGCGGGCATCGGCATCCACCAGTTTCTTCTGCCGCAAACGCTCATCGACCATCTCGCGGTGGGACTCGGGGACCGTGGCGTAAGCCCACCCGATGCGCTGTTCATCTTCATCGTCAAAATAGTACAGATCGAGGATGAGTTCGACCCGCTCCTCGGCGTAGCTGTCTGCATCGTAACAGCCGCCTGCAAGCAGCGCGATGGCGGGAATCAGCAGCAGGGCAGACCGCCACCACCGCCCTCCACGGTGGCTGTGAACGCCGCCATTACACGGCCGGCAGGGCAAGACCCGCGCAGCCGCTTGACCGGGATTTTCGGAAAGCCTCGCCATCATGGGTTCTCGTTGAACACTACGCACGACCGCAGCGCCGGGTGCGCATTATTGCCCCGTATGCCCGAAACCGCCCGCCCCGCGCTCGGTCGGCGGCAGTTCATCGACCACCTGCCACTGCGTCCGCGGCACGGGTTTGATGATCAACTGCGCGATCCGCATCCCCCGCGTGATGGTGAACGGCTCACCGCCGAGGTTGACCAGTGCCACCATCACCTGCCCGCGATAATCGGCGTCGATGGTGCCGGGTGCGTTGGGGATGCTGATGCCGTGTTTGGCCGCGAGACCGGAGCGCGGCCGCACCTGGGCCTCGTACCCGGGGGGGATGGCCATGGCGAAGCCGCAGGGGACTAGCGCGATTGCGCCGGGTTCGAGTGTGACCGGCTCGGCCACCGCCGCGTGCATGTCCATCCCCGCGGCGTGTTCGGAGTGGTAGGCCGGCAGCGGCACATCCTCACAACCGGGCATGTGCTGAATCGGTACTTCGATTATCTCGGTGGCGGTCCTGAGCATGCAGGCCATGATACCGCGTCCCCGGGGCTGGGGGCTGGGGGCGGGGGCCGGCTGGCCGGGGTGTCAACCATCCTGCTCACTGCGCGGTTGGCGCGGGTCGATGGGCCAGGCTTCGCCCGGGGCCGGGGGATGGGCGAAGGGGCCCGGGGGGAAGGCATCGGGGGCGCGCAGGCGGTTGAACCAGTCGCGCTGCGGGTCAAGCTGTGGATCGTGGGCGGGCAACCCTTCGGGCAGGCTCAATTGCAGCACCATGGCATCGACGTCGAGGTCGACCTGCGCTGTCACCGTCCCGCCATGGGGTTCAAAGCCGTAGAACCGTTGCCACGCATCGAGGTCGAGCCATTCATCATCGCGAAGCATCCGGAACGGGCCGGGATCGGCAGGGCCGGCAAAGGCGTTTGCGTCGCAGTGGTTGTCACCGTTGAAAAACGAGACGTAGCGGCTCGTGGCGATGAACAGGTTGTGAACCACCGTGTGATGCCGCGAGCAGGAGCCGCGGCCTTCGACGAAGCGATCGGGCCGGCCTCGCGGCAGGTGCACCGCGCTGCCCGTGGTGTGTGCGATCAGGTTGCGATCGACCTCGAGAAAATCATTGTCGTGGGCGTAGATGCCATGGCCGCCGGCCTCCGGACCGCCGCGCGGCGATGCCACCGCGCTCGGGTCGGGATGGATGTGGCAGATGATGTTCTGATCCACGCGAACCGGGTCGTGACTCGCCTCGATGAAGATGCCGCCAAAACGGGTATGAACCTCGGCGATCAGATTGCTGCTGCAACGGGTGTTGTGGTTGGCAAAGTCCAGCCAGATGCCGCATCCGTGGGCGAGCCGCCGCACGACATTCCGCCGCACCAGCGTCCCTTCGTTGCGGTGGGTCTTGATGCCGGCTGATTCGAACATCTCCTCGACGTCGTGCCAGCAGCAGTCCTCGACGAGGTTGTCTTCGATCAGGCTGTTGATCATGCCAAGGCCGGCAATGCCGCACACGCCACACTCGCGCAGGTGGTTGCGGCGGATGATGTGGAACCCGCCGGGCTCGTGCGCGCTCATGCGGGGGTCGCGGCGGCCGGCTTCAATTCCGATGGCGTTAACCTGCTCAACGGTGCAGTCTTCGATGATCCAGTGATGGCCGCGGTTGGCCGAGACGGCGCCATCCTGCGGCATGAAGGGGAACGGGTTGGCCGCGTGGGTGAATGTCAGTCCCTTGAGGCGGATGTAGCCGAGCCCCTCGACGTCGGGGGCGAAGCACTGGCTGCGGGCGGTGGCCTCAAAGCGCGAGTGGTTGGGGTCGCAATCTCCGTGGGGCCGCACATGCAGGATGAGCCCGGCCGGATCGGGCCAGAAACGGCCGGGGCCCTCGAACAGTTGCGAATAATCGTTTACCTGCACCAGCCGGCGGCCATCCTGAAAGAGCATGCCGCAGCGCTGCATGTACAGTTGTGGCTGCTGCGACTTGTTCTGATTGAATCCGCCGATCAGGTTGCTTACCGCACGATTGGGCACGGTGAAGGGGTTGATGCCGACGAACCATTGCCGTGGAAGATGCGCGGTGTAGACCATGGCATCCGGTGCCTGTGGCGGCTGGCGCCAGCTCCTGCTCGGTTGCCACGTGGTGCCCCACTCGGTCCGCGCGGCGGGGTCATCGTGTCGGCGCCAGGCGGTGCTTTGCTGATGAGGGCCATCGAGAACCTCGCTGCCGGTGACGATGACCGGACCATCGCCGGCAGCCTCGAAGCTGATCATGGCCGTCGGCCCATCCCCGCCGCGCGCCGGCCGGATGCACTCGCGGTAGGTCCCCGTGTGAATCCGCACCCGCTCACCCGGCTGCACCTGCGACGCCGCGGCGGTGATCGTGCGAAGCGGCCGCTCCACCGTGCCTTCGTTGTCATCATCAGCATCCTCGGCATTGGCATCGACCACGAGGGTGCGTGAGAAGGTCAGAGGGGCTTCCCAGGATTCGTAAACGCTGCCATCAGGCAGCATGTCAAGGGGCATGTCGGGCATGGAATCATCCTTCACAGCGGACACGGGCGAGTTGGAAAACGTCCCGCCACGAGGATAACGAATCACTGACCGCTCTCAATCTCGGGTCGGTTGAGAGCAGGGCAAACGCATGTAGATGCGAAACCGGCCGGCTGCGTCAGCGGCTTCCGGGGGTGTCCGCAGCCGATGGCCATGACGGCCTGTGACTGGGGGTTCGCCGCATGGCCATCAGCCGCCCCCGGAAAGACGGCTGCTGACCATGCCACCCAAGGTACAT
>PUNN01000213.1 GCA_003552605.1 Phycisphaeraceae bacterium | reverse complement strand
GTTTCAGACCGAGCGCGGGATCGAGGCCCGCCGCGCGGGCAAGGCGGGGGTGCTCGGCCGCCACGCCCTGCTCCATGCCCTGCTGGCCTGGCTGCTGGTGGGGATTGTCCCGCTGTTGATCGTGCCAGTGGTGATCTTTGTCACCCACGGCCTGATCGATGTCGGCAAGCGCATCCTCGAGCGGCGGGTGGCCGGGCCGGGGGCGCCGGCGTCCCGGCGCCTGGCCCTGCTCGCCACTGACCAGGCCGCGCACCTGATCGTGATCGTCCTGTTGACCCTCGCACTTGCCAGGTGGCCGATCCTGTGGTTCCGCATTTCACCGGATGAGGCAAGCCAGTGGTTGACCCTGTTCGGCCCGGGCTGGCTGTCCGTACTGATCACCATCAGCGGGGCGATCCTCACGGTCCGGGTCGGGGCGATTGTGATCGCGATGGCAAGCGCCCCCTTCCTTGGCCAACTTGAAGCCCACCGCGGCGATGCGGATGCGCAAACCCCGCCCGCACGAGGGTTTGAGAAGGGGGGGCATGTCATCGGCCAGCTCGAGCGGATGCTTATCTTCCTCATGGTCCTGACAGGGCACGGCGTGGGGGTGGGCATCCTGGTCGCGGCCAAAGCCGTCTTCCGCTTCGGTGAGCTTCGCGAGCCCGGTCAGCGGATGGAGGCCGAGTACATCCTCATCGGAACGCTGATGAGCTTCGCCTGGGCGCTGCTGTGGTCGTGGCTGACCGTGCAACTGCTCGGCGGGCCGGTTGGATGATCAAGCAATTTCACCGTGGGCGATTGCGAAGTTCGCGACCGGGCGGGGCGTTCAGACCCCCGCGACTTGCCGGCCGGATGGGGCTAGAATGTGCGGAGCTGCTCACGCCGAGCCCCGGCGTTGCATTGCACAACAGAGGTGGCTAGGCTACTCCGCGATGGGACCTATCGGGGCAGGTCCACCGGGTGATGTGTTTCGGTGGAAGTGACCCAGACCCGCCACGTTCGCAGGCGGGCAAACCGTAGAGCTATTTTCATGGCTTTGTTCAAGATATTTGTCGGGAACCTCAACAGACAGACCACCTCCGAAGCGTTGCGTGATGCGTTCGAGCGGTACGGTACGGTCAGCGATGTGGCCATCGCCACGGACAAGACCACCGGCAAGCCGCGCGGTTTCGCATTCGTCTTCATGGACGATGCCGATGCCGGCCGCATGGCGATCACCAAGCTCAACCGCAGCCGGCTTGATGGCCGGCGCCTGCTCGTGGCCGCCGGCGACAAGAAGCCGCAGCCCAAGAAGAAGAGCAAGGCAGCGCAGGGCAGCCAGCGCAGCAGCCGCCCGTTCCGCAGCCGCGGGGCCTCGCGTGGTGCGGCCTCGGGACGGATACGCGTGTTCCGTTCCAAGGATGAGAAGCGCCTGCCGTTCTGAGTGGGCTCGCGCCTGTTGTGCAAACGCCGCACCCGTCTCAGGGGTGGCGGGTGTGCATTTGCAGGCGCTCACCAGCGAACAACGCAACACCACCGCGGAGGCTCAGCACCGTCACACCACGGCCAGCGCCGCCCGGCGCGCACGGTGGGCGCTACAATTGCCTTGCAGTGTGCCTCAACGCCCCGGCGTGCAGGCAGTGCCCTTCCATCGCGGGCGGGGGCGAAGGGCGGCGCCGTCACGCTGAGACAATGGTGCGGGGCAAGCCCGAACGCGCGGAGGTGATCCCATGATTCCTGCCACCCGATGCATCCCGGTCATCTCGGTCGCATGCCTTGCCATGCTGCTGCTGACCCTGCCCGTTTCCGCACAGCGTGCCACGGCGCCCCAGCGGGGCGATACCGCCGATCGCGCTACCGACCAACGCGCTGAGGCCGAGCGCCCACGCCGCGAAGCCGTCAGGCAACGTGTGGCGGCGAAGCAGTCCCCCGGGCAGAACGCGCTTGAGAAGACCGCCGAATCCATCATCGAAGAGGCCAGGAAATCGTGGAAGGAAGATGAAAAGTGGCCCCGGGAGAAGAGCAACTTCGCCGACGATCATCCCGCAGACATTCCCGATCGCGTGCTGCTCGATGCCCTGGCACGGAAGCATCACGATGACCCGCGGCTGGATGCATACGTGCGATGGCAGCTTCTGTCCTACGAACCGGACATCGATCAGCTCAGCGGCCCGCAGATCAAGCGCCTGCTCGATGCGATGCCACCGTACGCCTCCCGGCCCGAGCCGAACGTGCAGGCGTTCAACCAGGCCACCGCACGCTACCGTGGACAGTCTTCAAGCCGGCGAAGCACCGGCAGTGGCGGCACGTCCATCACCATGGGCGGCACGTCCATGGGTGATGTCTCGTTCAACACCGGCAACGTCCGCGTGCAGCGGGAGCAGGCGTTCATCACCGGCTTCGGCGGCGCCGGCGGTGGGCTGCAACCGCAGATCGACACCGTCCGGTCCGGCACCTTCCTCCAGGTCCAGGGCAGCATCAGCGCCGATGGCCGTTACGTGAACCTCAATGTCCGCACGCTCAATCAGCAGCTTGTCGAGCTTCGACGCGAGACGATTCAGACCGGAATGCCCGGCGTGGCATTCGCCGATGGCCTGGTTGATCTGCTGCCCGCGGCCGGTGGGTTGCAGCTTGCCGGCCAGATGATGGACCTCAAACGCCGCATCGAGGCCGGGTGCGAGTCGGTCGAGCAGGCGAAGGAGAATCTTCTTGAGCGTGCCACCGAGCATGCCGACAACCGCGAGATCACGACACGACAGCGCCGGGAGTTGCTCGAGCTTCTCAAGGATGTGAATCGCGCCCATCGCACCACGGCCGAACGCATCGAGCGCGAGGGGGACTTGCGCTTCCGTGGCAAAGAGAAGGTCATCCGCCTCTGCGAAGATGACTACATCGACCTCTACTGGGCACTCCGCGGCCAGCCCCGCAAGCGCGATTGAGCGGGAGCCCTCTGCCGATGACACGGATGAATGAATCATGAAGCGATGGATGCTCATCGCCCTGCTGATGGTGGCGCTGATCGTGGGCGGCACGGCATATTTCATGCACCGCGGCTATCGGGCTACCGCCGCGTACCACCGCCAGTTCTACGAGGCGGCGCTCAGTGGCGAGCCGCAGCGCCTGCGCGGCCTGTTCAGCGAGCAACTCGACCAGCAGATCGACCCGGTGGACCTCGAGACGTGGATAGCCGGCCTCCAGGCGGCGCTGGGCCCTTACGAAGGCACCTCGGCCTGGGGCTCGCGATCGAACGTCAGCACCGATGATGGGCAGACGGTATTGGACCTTCGCGCGCGATCGCAGTTCGCCCATGGTGAGGCGCAGACGGCGTTGAAGATCGTCGATGACCGCATCCACGACTTCGCCGTCTGGTCCGATCAGTTACCGGCCTGGGGCCCGGGGCCAGCGGCCATCGATGGGCTGCGCGACGGCGCCCGCGCCATCCTCCAACGCCTGCTGACGCTTCAGATCGAGGATGCTTACGAACTGATGGACCCGACCGTACGCGATGACCTTCCACCCGGGCAAGCCACGCGCCTGGTCAACGCATTGATCGCCGACCACGGCCGCCTCGAGGACCTGCACTACCACCGCGCGATGGTTCACCGGGGTGCTACGCCTGTGTTGACGTTGATCTATGACATCGAGATGGAGCGCAGCCGTCTCGAAGCCCTGGTGATGTTCACCTTCGAGGACCGCCGCCCCCTGCCCGTCGGCTTCGACGTGCGCACGCCGCAGTGACCACGCCCCACCGAGCAAACCTTCACACACCCGCAGGGCCCCCACCGCACGTCCGGCCGCAGCGCGTGGCATGAGTTTATGCGCTTTCAGGATCAAGCGCGGAGGCAACATTGTCCACAGATTAAAGCAGATTGATGCAGATTGATGAAACGTTGGAAAGGGAATGTGGCCGGGGGGTGTCTGGGGGCGCATGACACGCGCTGCGGATATCTGTCTCCCTCTCCCTTCGGGAGAGGGCCGGGGTGAGGGGCGGCCTCGCTGCAAACGCCCAAGTGCCGTATGTACCGTTCATCCCGCCTCATCTGCGACTCGGCGCTTGGTTCGGGCACGGCACGACCGGCACGAATCTGCCCTCACCCCCGGCCCCTCTCCCGCCCCCCGGAGATGGGGAGAGGGGGGAAATCCCCGGTCCGCTCGCCGCGGCGCGTGTCATGCGCCCGGTGTCTGGCGCCGCCGTGTCGCAGCGAGTGATAGGCCAGAGTCCCGCTCCGCTCCTGAATCTGTGTTAATCGGTGTCAATCTGCGGACGAGTTTGCTGATCTTCGGTGTCCGCCGAGGAGAAATTATCCACAGATTGACGCAGATTGACGCAGATTCAAGAGTGATGAAGGGGGACTGGAGAAAATCATGATGTTCGGCCCTCCTCACCCGTTCACGCATCCGCACAACTCGCTCATACTCCTCCTCATCCTCTGAATCTGTGTAAATCTGCGTCAATCTGCGGATAAATATCCTGTTATTTCATGTCCGCGGAGGAATGTAGTTATCAGGAGGCTGACACAAAAGCCGTCACCGTTGTCATTTGCTGCCCGGGGACTGGCGCAGATTGATGAAAGGGGCTGTCGGGCGAGACGGTCAGCCCCGATCCCCATGGCCACGGTTCAAGAAGGCTTCTGTGCCATACCCCCGCTCCTCTCCTCAGCGTCCTCCGCGCCCTCTGCGGTAAAACATCCTTCTCGACGCCGCGACAACCCCGTGTGGGTGATCGAGTTTTCAACCACAAAGGATCGCAGAGTGTCGCAGAGATGGGATCACAACGCATCTCGCTTCGCGCGAGCCCATCCGGCTCCGGTTACATCGTCCCTTCCAACTCGTGGCGAACGTGGCCGTAAGAAACGGACTCACGGGCCCTGAAGACGTCATCGGTTGTCCGGGTTCCGTTGTCCGGGGTGCCCCTGGGTATCCGCGGCGTCGGGGCATCCAGGGGCGAATGTGCGATGCGCTGATCCGGGCCGCGCGTGGGTCAGGGGAGGTCGGGCTGGTTGATGGTGGCGATGTGTTCGAGGTTGGCCCCGGCAAAGCGGTGGGCGCGCCGGTAGGCGGCGGGCGTCTGGCCCACTGTATCGCGAAAGACCTTGCCGAAGTGCTGCACGTGATCGAACCCGCAGCGCTCCGCCACATCCGGCATCTTCAAGTCCGATTCGGCAAGCAACTGCCGTGCCCGCGCCATGCGGGTATGGGTGATCTGCTGATGCACCGTTCGGCCAAGCAGGTCGCGGAACCGCCGCTCGAGCCAGCGGCGGTTGACCGGTACCGCATGGAGAATTTCATCCACCGTCAGCCGGTTGCAGGCACGCTGGTGGATGAGCCGCAACGCCTGGGCGACATAAGGCTCATCGATGGCGAGGATGTCCGAGGACTGGCGCGTGACCACCCGTTGCGGGGCCACATGCACCGGTTCGAGCGGCGCCTTCTCCCCATCGAGCAGGCGGTGGAGCATGGCGGCGGCCTCATAGCCCACGCGGCCGAAGTTGAGTTCAACTCCTGACAGGGGAATGTCGCACACCTCGCAGATCAGCGGATCGTTGCCCACCGCCATCACCGCCATCTGCTCGGGTACATCGATGCCTGCTTCGAGGCTCATGCCCACCAGCGTCCAGGCCACCCATTCAGTGGCGGTCAAGACCGCCAGCGGTTTGCCCAGTTCAGCCAGGCGCATCCGCAATGCCTTGACCGCCTCTTCGCCGCCTTTTCTGGCCGTGACCGCTTCGAACGTATCGGTCAGGTCGTCACAGGAAAGCCCGGCCCGGTTGAGCGCGTGCTCGAAGCCGCGGTGTCGAAGTTGCGAGAAGCCCCGGGCGGACTGGCCGACGTAGGCGAACTGTCGGAAGCCGAGTTCCATGAAGTGGGTCGCGGCGAGCCGGCCGGCGCCCTCGTTGTCCGGCCAGACCCGCGCGAATGGTTGATCGAGGATCGCACTGGTGGTGCTGACCACCGGCCGGCCGCCGGCTTGCAGTTGCTCGATCAGCGGGGAATGCGGCATGCCGAGGATGGCCGCATCGAACCGGTCGGCCGCCGCTTCGGCCGCGGCTGGAGCGTCGGCCGCGCCCGGTGGCTGGAGCAGGCACTTCCACGGCCCGTGCGCGCGGCTGTAGCGCACCAGGCCCTGGAGCATCTGGCGTGCGAAGCCGTATTCGAGGTCCAAGTACAGCGCCACACGCCATTTACGTTTGTCTTGGACAGGTCGCGGTGTGGGACGGTGGGTCATGAGAGGCCCTTGAAAAGCTGCGGCGGGGGGTCGTTCCGGGCTGTCGCAAAGTTTGCAAATTTTAACGCGATTATGGCTTGTTTCAACGCCGGGAGGTGGTATCGTTTGGATGGTGACATCGGGCCATTGATCAAGCCCATCACCGCGCGGCGAGAGGCCGGGATGCAGGGCTGAGCTTCAGCCCACCATCAGGCCGCCGCGGCAGACCTTGGAAATCGGGTGGTCCCCATCGGGTGTGTTGCCCGCCACGGAGGCCACCATAGAGGCGCAGGGACGTCATCGTATACGTCCTTGTCATTCAGGAGCATGGTCATGATGAGAGCACCGAAACACGCATGGAAACTCGCACCGGCCGCCGTGGCGGCACTCGCCCTTGCCGGACCGCCCCAGGCGGATGCCAGCATCATCTATCAGGAGACGTTCGACAACGACACGGAGGAGAATCAAAACCTCGAGGATGCACCGTGGAACTGGAGTTGGGCGATCAACGCCGGTGGTGGCCGTCCAGCCGGAGCGGATGTAGGCCTCGTATCTGGCGGCGAGTTTGGGTACAATTTCCAGAACGAGGACGAGATGCAGGCTGTCATATCCTGGTTCGATGATGTGAACATTGCGCAGGGTGACATCACGGAACTCGCAGTCGACATTCGGCACGGTGATGCCGACAGCGAGACCCGCTTTGTCGTTCAGGTCGGGGGGGAGTGGTTTGCCACTGCGACGCCGGGGATGATGGAGACACCGCACGACGGCGATGAGTGGACTGAGATTAGCTGGGCCTTCAGCAGTGTCGGCGCCTGGGTGCCGATTCTCAATGATGACGACCCATTTGACGGCATCTCCGGCCAGGATGGTGGTGAGGGTTTCGACCTTCTGGCTACGGGACAACTCAACGGCGATGACCTTCCCTCCGGCAACATAACCGCTGTGGGTGTCTACAATTACACGCCAGATCTTTCGGGCTGGCCGGGATCTGCCATCCGGTATGACAATCCCACCGTCATTCCTGAACCTGCCAGCCTCGCGCTGATCGGTGCCGGTGGGCTCCTGCTGCTGCGGCGTCGCCGCTGACACGCCGCCGCGCCGGGTGGGTCGGGCGAGCTCTGCCGAACAACGGCTTTGGAAGCACTTCGTGCTGAACCCACCGCCGGTGCGTGCAACGCGGTGTGATGGACGGTTGTCCATGGCGCTGCGGCATGCACGCATGGCATTGGCGCGTATCGGAAGCATCAATGTTTGAATCTGCTTGACGGTGCCGGGATGGCACTGGGGGGCAAACCCCCAGTGCCATCCGGGACGCCGGGCTCGAACCGCGGGGTTGCCTATAGCGCCAGCCGTGGTGCGTCTTCTTATTTGAAAGGATGGCAGTGTCAATACGCGATCTGAGTTTGTGGTGCATCACCGTGGGTGCCGTGGGTGTGGTTGCCATGACCGGTGCCACCACCACCACCGCCGCCGTTCCCGAAGGTTACGTGCTGACATGGGAGGATCAGTTCGAAGGTGATGCGCTGGATGAAACCAAGTGGCAGCACCGCGATCAGGGTGAGCGGCGGGGTGCGTACAACGTGCCTGAGGCCGTCAGTGTGCAGGATGGCATGCTGTCGATCAGGACGTCTTACAATGAGGATGAGCAGCGCTATGAAACGGGCATGATCGGCACCCGGCAGACGTTTCAGCAGAAGTATGGTTACTTCGAGGCGCGCATCAGGCTCCAGGAGCAGGGGGGCCACTGGTCGGCTTTCTGGCTTCAATCCCCCGATATTCACACCGAGGTCGATCCCCCCGACCCCGCCACCTACGGGGCCGAGATCGACGTGATGGAGTATCGCCATGCGCACGCGGACATGCAGCACGCCCTGCATTGGAACGGCTACGAAGACGGCCACCAGACCATCAATGAGGAGTTTGGCTTCGAGCGGAGCGAGGATGGGTGGCATACCTTCGGGGTGCATTGGACCGAGGATTCGTACACGTTCTACGTCGACGGCGAGGAGACCTGGCACACGACCACCGCCGTCTCGCAGCGGCCGCAGTACATGATCCTCAGTCAGGAAGTGCCGACACCGGGCACGGGCGAGGTCGGCTGGGCCGGCGGCGACCTCGATGAGGTGCGAGATGCAGGCGGCCTCCCCGATGGCATGGATGTGGACTATGTGCGGGCATACATCCCTGAGCCGGGGAGCCTGGCGCTGCTCGGTGCCGGTGGGCTCGTGCTGTTGCGTCGCCGCAGGGATCGTTGACAACAAGTCGGTCGCATCACTCACAGTGAAATGACCCGGCCGCGAATCTTGACCCGGACGGTCCACCAGGCCGTCCGGTTTTTCTTGCACTCACAGGCAGGGGGCACAGCCGGCCCCGGCCGGCGCATCATCCCGCCCACTCGGCGCTGTCGAGCATGATGGTGACCGGCCCATCGTTGACGAGATGGACCTGCATCATGGCGCCGAACACGCCGCGCTCGACCGGGCCGCCGACAAGCTGTTCGAGCTGCTCACAGAACCGGTCGAACAGAGCCGATGCCTTCTCCGGATCGGCCGCGTAGGTGAACCCGGGGCGGCGGCCGCGGCGGGTGTCGGCATAGAGGGTGAACTGCGAGACAGCGAGCAACCGGCCGCCGGCCTCGAGCAGCGACCGGTTCGTCCGTCCCTGCTCATCAGCGAAGATGCGGATGTCGACCACCTTCTTCGCCATGCGCTCGAGGGTGGCCTCATCATCCTCTTGGCCGATGCCGACAAGCAGCAGCAGCCCGCGGCCGATCTGGCCGACCCGCTCATCATCCACCGTCACGGACGCCTCACTCACGCGCTGTAAAAGGACTCGCATGCTCGCAGTGTAATCACACCGCAGATGAGGGCAAAACGGGAGGAAGGCGGGATGGCCCTTGCCGGAAGTGGGGGGCGCATGACACGCCCCGCGGTAGGCTCTTGCTCTCTCTCCCCATTTCCGGGGGCGGGAGAGGGCTGGGGTGAGGGCAGATTCGTGCCGGTCGTGCCGTGGCTGAACCGAGGGCCGACCCCTTCATGAGGCGGGAAGGGCGGTACATGAAGCATTCGGGCGTTTGCACCAAGTCCGCCCTCACCCCGACCCTGGTATGCAGTTCCAGCAAGAAAATTTTATCGGCTGTGCCCAGACTGCCTCGAGGACATTTATGT
>PUNN01000038.1 GCA_003552605.1 Phycisphaeraceae bacterium | reverse complement strand
TGTTATAAAAAATTTTATCGTGCAAATACATGGGTACATTTTGCAGCGCATTATCCCCCTTTTTCCCCCTGAATCCCTGACGTTATGGCCAAAACGATGCGGAAATGGATCGGAACTTCAGTTTAGTCTGGGTCGGACTCGTCCGAGTGGTGGAGGAGGCAATCCGGACAGGGCCATGCGGAGCAAGAAGGCGGCTTTGTTCTAGTTGCGGTGATACCATAGTTGCGTTCTTTGGCCCTTGAGGTACCGTAATGCGATGCAGTGACGACCCGGCCGCTGGAATGGCTGGAGGGCAAGATAGGTGCGTATGGTTGGAGTAAAATTGCCGTTCGAGGTTATTGGCCATTTGAATCGGGCGAAGTTCCGCCCGGCGGCTTTGTTCAATGGCCATCGATGGATTGTTTTATGCTAGTGGCTGGTCTACTATTGACCGGTCCCGAGAACGGGCGACCATAAAGTCTTATGATCAGGGGCACAATCACGGTCAAACGCTTATGAACACTGAAAAGAGCAGCACGTTGGTACGGCATCGCCCCCCTTGGGAAGGCGATGGGGCAACCTTCAAGAGGGACCTCGGGGCCTTTCTCCCGATTGATGCGTTCGCCGTGGGCGTGATCGACGTCCGTGGCCCGCGTCCTGATGAGCTGCTCGCCGCGAGCGGCTGGTCCGATGAGGACCTGCTTCGCTGGTGCGAGCGCGAGGGGGCGAACGATCCGCTGCTCGGCGAGGCCATGAAATACGGCAACGCCGTCAATGGGGACAATCGCGAGGGGGCGAGGAGTCCGCTCCTGGGAGACCACCATGGTCTGGTGGCGATGCTGCCTGAGTCGTTGGCCGATGGCCGCTGGTGGTGGATGGCACTGCGGCGGGCAGGCGGCCCGTTCGATGAGACCGAGCGACGCCGGGCATCGTTGCTGCTGCGATGGTGGCAAGTGGCGTTCAACCAGGCCGAGGAGCCGGACATGGGCCGGCTGCTGATCGGCCAGGATGATCGGCTGCTGCTTGCCGACCTCGACACGCAGAGCCAGGCGCTCGAGAGCCCGACCATGATCGAGCAGATGCTCAACGAGTTGAAGCCGGTCATCGAGCAACGTTATCCCGACCTGAACGACCATCAGAAACGCGATGTCGCCCTCTCCATCGGCCCGGTCGATCACTGGATTCGTTTCTCACGACGCCATGCGCTGGCCAATGGCAGCGCCTGCCACTGGCTGCTGGAAATGAGGCCGCTGAGCAGTGAAGACCTGCCGCCGGTCGGCATCGTTGAGGATAAGCGAATTGCCAAGGCTATTGCATACCTGCATGAGAACTACCCATCTTCGCCGAGCCTGGCCGATGTCGCGCGATACGTTCACATGAGCCCGTTTCACTTTCATCGCCTGTTTACACGACAGGCGGGCATCAGCCCGAAGCAGTACCTCCAGCGTAAGCAGTTGCAGGTGGCCAAGTGGATGTTGCGGACCGGTCGGACGCCCATCGGTGACATCGCCAAGGCCACCGGCTTTTCCAGCCACGGCCACTTCACCAGTACGTTCCACCGGATCGTTGGCATCAGCCCCAGCGCCTACCGCGACCCTCGTTGACCCCCCTGGAACTTCCCGTCAGGGGGACCTTTGCCTTGGCCCTCCCGAACCCCGGAGCCCCGGCCCGAAGGTAGGCTCGGCACCGGGTGATGCCGCCGCGGTAGCCGAGGGTTGCCCATTGCGTACCCCGGTGTAACGCCGGCGTACATCGGCCCCATTCGACGGTGCCCCCCACCTTTCGAGTAAGATCGTTCCGCGGTGTTGGAAGTCCCCGACGATGTCCCCCTGAAAGAGCTGTCCGACGAGCAACTCGTCGAACTGTATCGCCGTGGTCGGACCGAGGCCTTCAACGAGGTCGTACAGCGCTATCAGCGCGAGCTTTTCCATTTTCTTGTGCGGTTTCTCGGCAGCCGGGCCGCGGCCGAGGATGTCTTTCAGGAAACGTTTCTCCAGGTTCACATCTCGATTGACTCTTTCGACACCAGCCGGCGCTTTCGACCGTGGCTTTTCACCATTTCCGCGAACAAGGCGCGGGACTACCTGCGTAGAAGTCGTGGCGGGCCCGCGAGCCTCTCGGCCTCGATTGGGGCCGCCGGTGGGGCCCCTGCGTCCGAAGACGAGAGCCAGGTGGCGTTCGTGGACCTGATGGAGGCCGACCTGCCGCGCCCCTCGGATGAGGCCCAGCGGCAGGAAATCCGGCAGTTGGTCCAGAAAACCGTGGCGCAGATGCCCGAGCACTTGCGCGAAGTTTTGATTCTGGCTTACTTTCACCGCTTCGCCTACAAGGAGGTGGCCGAGATGCTTGGAATACCGCTGGGCACGGTCAAGAGCCGGCTGCATGCGGCCGTGGCCACCTTCTCGCAAATATGGAAGCAGCACTATGGCGAGCTTTCGGCCCAATAAACGGCAGTCACCGTGCTGCGGAGTAACACGACGATGAGTCAGTACGATGCCGACAACCTGCATGATGGCCCCCCGGCGAGCCATTGGGACTCTGGCTGGGCGCCTGGCGCCTGGCGGCTGAGCATGGATGATGCCGAGGCGGTGGATGATGTGTTCCAGCAGGTCATCTCCGGTGATGTCGTGCTTGACGAAGGTGTCCTCGGCAGCAGTAAGCACGGCAAGAGCGAGAACACGGACGGGTCGAGGCGCCGGCAAGGCGTCTCGGCGTGGCTGGCGTTGATCGGCTTGGCCCCGGCCGAAGAACCGCCGGAGGACCTCGCCGCCCGGACGATCAGGCGGATCGAGCAGTACCGTGATGGTGAGCGGGTGGCCGGCCGGATTGGCACTGGGGGTGGGTCCGGTTATGCCGTGGCTTTCCGTTGGCCGGAACTGATCGGGGTCGCCGCGGTGTTGCTGATTGGCGTATCCCTTGTATGGCCGTTGCTGTCGCAAGCGCGTGTGGATGCGCGGCGAACCGAATGTCAGAACCAGTTGGCCACCGCAGGACAGGCGCTGACCAGTGCCGCAACGGACAATCGCCAGGCGCTGCCACGCTATGACGTTGAACCCGGAGCGCCCTGGTGGCAAGTGGGCCAGCCAATGCGCCCGGATGGGACGGTGCGGTCCAACAGCGCCCAGTTGCTGTTGATGGCCCGCATGGGTTACACCCAGGCCGAGACATTTGCATGCCCGGGCAATCCATACGCCCTGACCCAGCTCCCCGAGCATGCGATTGACTACCCTCACCATTCAGCGGTTTCTTACAGCTACCAGACGCAGTTCACGGCCGACCCCGTACGGGTCGATCGCGTTCCGGATATGGCCATCCTGGCCGATCGCAATCCCCTTCTCCAGATCGCGCAGCAGCAGGTTCAGTTTGTCAACCGCTGGGGGATCAGGGCGTCAACGCGGATGCATGGCGGGATCGGTCAGAACGTGCTTCAGGCCGATGGGACGGTCACCTGGACGACCGATGCGGTGATGCCGGATGGGGACAACATCTGGCTGCCCGAGGGCGAGACGGCGTTCCGGACCTTCCGCGAGCAGCCAACGCGGGAGCACGATGCCGTGCTCGTTCCTTAGGGGGTCAGGAGAAGAATTTCGACTGCAACGCCAGCGGGGGCAGGGACTTGGAATTCTGATGTATTCTTTTCCTTGACTTTGCGGATGGTGACAGATAAAGTGTTGTCAGTCCTCTGTGCAGCGCGCGGACCGTCCGGCTCAGGATGGCCCGGGCGGCGATGCGGGCCGAAAGGATGCATGGCAATCGATGCCTGGTGGCACCAAACAGTAGACGCCCAAGCGCGAATGAGGGGATGACAAGCCCGGTTATCGGGCGTTGTATCGCGCAGACAATACGTGATTCGGTCCATCCACAGCTTCCGGGAAAGGAGTCCAGCGATGACCACGATCCAGGCTCTCGAAGGCGAAGCGCGGCGCATGCTTGCGGAGATGGAGGCCCTTTCCCAGGCGATTGACGATGTCCGGATCGAAAATGGCGCCCGATCGCACCGTGGTGCCGAGCAGGCCAGCAAGCGCAACGCGGACTCCAGGGCCGGGCGCCACAAAGGCGATGTGGCCCCCACTTCGGAGAAACGTGCTACCGGTGATGGCGAAGCCGAGCAGTACGGCGTCGAAGCCGAGTATGCGGAGTCTGCCTTCTGCCCCATCATGTGGCTGCTGCCGGAGTTCATCGATCTTGTCGCCCAGGCCCCCGCACGGCCCGTCAGCGAGTTCGAGCACGCCATCCGACAGCGGGTCTGCGAGCAACTGTTCATCGATGAAACCGGCGACCCTCCGCTCGAGCAGGAGTTTGGTAACGGCACGGAGTACCAGGTCCGCACGCTCGTGGTGGTTCTGGAAAAGGTGCGCCGCCATGCCCTCGCCCGCGGCATCTGGTGCGACCAGCCGGCAGCCGAACCGATGTTTGGCTGAGATGTTCGGCTGACTCGAGCTCTGCCGCGCATTTTCCGGGGCCGGGCTTTTCCTTGTCCTGCCTTGGCCGTCCGCACGGCGATGCCATGCGCATCGGCGCCATTGGGCCCTCTGCGACCCGGCCGACTCCTGGGTGCATGACACGTGTCGCGGAAGGCTTTTACTCCCTCTCCCTTCGGGAGAGGGCTGGGGTGAGGGCGAACTCCGTGCAAACGCCCGAATGTTTCATGTACCGTCCTTGCCGCCTCATGCGGGGGGCGGTCCTCGGTTCAGCCGCGGCACGACCGGCACGAGTCTGCCCTCACCCCCGGCCCCTCTCCCACCCACGGAGATGGGGGAATCCCCGGTCCGCTAGCCGCGGCGCGTGTCATACACCCCCGACTCCTGCACAATCTGCGGAGCAAACGCATCACCGTTTTACAGCGGGTATCCTTCCGCGAGGCGGCGTGTCGTGGCCCATGGCGGCGCGGGCGCTGCTGAAGGCGCAAGACACACGCCGTGGGGCGGGCCGTAGGTGGCCATGCCGCGCCAGGAATCCCCGAGGCGGGGCCGGACCCCGTGAAAAGTGTCATGCGCCCCGCTGAGCAGCCCCAGTTCCTGACGGTACGGAGACGATTGCCATGACCCAACCGCAGAAATCTGCCACCGGAAGCAGTGAACCGCCACAGCGCATTGTAATGCTGCCCAGTCCCGGCCTGCGCGATGTGATCGTGGTGCTCATCGGTGCGGTACTCGGCCTGCTCGCCGGGCCCCATGTACTTGGCCAAGTGCAACCGGATGCCTATCGCCACGCCTTCCTCGGCGGCCTCGGCGAGAAAAGGGCACTCGATGAACTGCGGGAAAGCTGGGAACACACATTGACGGAGCTTGGGGTGCCGCTCGATGCCGAACGACGGGACCTGGAAAGCTGGCAGCTTGACCGGCTGGAAGCGCGCGATGAGGAACTTGCCCCGTTCAAGGAGGCGATGGATGAAGCCAAGGCCGAACGCAAGGCACAGTTGCAGGGTACCAGCCGGACGCTCGCCCTTGCCGCCGCCACGGTGCTGGTTCTGGCCGGTGTCTGTGGCGGAAGGCTGACCCGTTTCAAGCCGAGATTCGTGACCGCCATCGCAGCGCTGCTGGCGGTGTGGCTGACTTTGCACCTCGGCCGTCCGGACCTGCTGGAGCCCGTCTCATTGCCGTTTACCGCGTTGGTGATTGCCCTTGTCATCGTGGCCGCGCTTCTGCCTTTGCCCTCGGGCCGTCAATAGGGCCCGCAGCGCTGCCGTCCCGGACGGCTTGTCGGACGTGCGGTGCGCCGCGGCGCATCACACCCGGCCGGGGGCGTTGCCCCTTGCCCGCCCGACGTGATAAGCTTGGTAAAGCATGAGCCACGCCCTCTCCGAATCACTGCTCGAGCGCATCGAGGTCGTTACCGGTGACATTACCCGCCAGCCTGTCGATGCGATTGTCAACGCGGCCAACGAATCGCTGCTTGGTGGTGGCGGCGTGGATGGGGCCATACACCGGGCCGCCGGGCCGCGGCTGAAGGAGCACAACCGCACGCTCGGCGGATGCACGACCGGCCTTGCCCGAATCACGCCTGCGTTCGACCTCGAAAGCCGCGGCATCGAGCACATCATCCACACCGTCGGGCCGGTCTGGTCGGGTGAAGACAATGCAGCCCTCGGATCGCAGCGAGAGGACGTCCTGCTCGCATCGTGCTACCAGCAATGTCTCGACCTCGCAGCACAGCACGGCATCGACACGCTTGCGTTCCCGGCCATCAGCACGGGCGTCTACCACTTTCCCAAGCAGCGCGCGGCAAAGATCGCCCTCAGCCACGTGCTCGCCTTTCTCACCAGCCACGAGCAGCCGCGGAAGGTGATCTTCTGCTGTTTCAGCGAGGATGATGCGACGATCTACCACGAGGCGATCCGTACCCGTCATCAATGGATGAGCAGCCGGCTCACCTATCGCCCGGATGACCCGGGCCGGTAATGCGCCCCGCGGTCGTCAACAGTCGGGGCCGGCGGTAACAGCAGCACTCATTCATCGTCATCTGGCAGCCATTCGATCTGCGTGGTCAGTTCCGTGCGCCCGCGGAGGGTGAGGTTGCTGACGGCGATATATCCATCCTCGGCTTGCTCTCGGACCGTGATGCGGCCAGCCAGGCTCGTGGTCAGCTCGAGCTCTTGGGCCAGGCCGGAAGGACGATCGAGTCGGCCCCAGCCTCGTTGCGTTCCAGTGAGCATGGTGTGGGTCTTCAGGTCCGCATGCTCCTGCGCATCTGCGGCGATCGGCTGCTGCTCACCCATCTCGATGCGTGATCGCAACTCGATGCGAGCCTCTTCATCATTGAAACGGGACAGGTGGAAGCGTTGGTCAGCCCGCATCCAGGAGGGCAGCCGCTGCTCGGTGTGCCAACTCCAGCGGCCACCGAGGCCGACCGGCTCAGCCGGCAGCAGGTACACGTGCTCGAACTGCCGCCGCAGCGCCCGCTCGCCGAACTGGCGTTTGAGCAGGTTGACAAGCAACTGTCCCTCCGCCGCTTCGACTTCCTCCGCCGCGCGCCCAACGGCATCAAACAGCGCCTTGAATCCCTCCACCCGCCCGATCCGGCCAGTGCGGTCGAGCTCGTAGGTAATGGGCTGGTCGACCATGGCGTGGATCAGCCGTCGGGGATCGTCCCCATCGGCATCCTTCTCGCTGCTCAGCGCGATCGAGGGCCACTCCAATCCGCCCATGCGAAGTGTCAGGCGTCGGTAAGTCATGTTGATGGTGGCGCGGCCATCGGTATCAACCTGCTCGACCTCGTGCACGCGCTCGACGCTTGCATGCAGCATGGATTTGAATTCCTGTCCGCTGTGCTGCTGAACCATCCGCTGGCGCGTTTCGAGGCGTTGAGTGAACACCATGCCCGGCTCGAGACGCAGGGCAAGCTCGACATGCGGCGGTTCGCCGCGCATCTGCTCTGCCTCCTCGCTGGCGACATCGTGCGGGTCGGGCGCGGCCGGGGCATCCTGCCAGGGGGCGCGGTCGGGCGAGGCAGGGGGCGTGTCGACCTCTGCCCCATCGGATGGAGGTGGTGCTTGCTCGCCCATCGGCGCACCATCGGTGTCATTGCCCGCTTCTTCCTGCTCGCCATTCGCATCATCGCTGCGGTCAGCCGTGATTGTTGAATCGGCCTCATTGGTTTCGGCCAGCGTGGCCGCCGGGGCAAGCCATGCCAGGGCCATCAGTAGCACGAGCAGCGGCGTGAACGGGCGGAGTGCAGGCAGCACGGTGGCACAGATCATGGGCAACTCCGGGGTCGGCAGGAGTCAGGGGGTATGCGAGCGACTGTGGGGGGCATTACTAGCATCGTTGCACCGGCGATCCGAGGGCCATTCGCTCACCCCCCTCACCCAGCATTCGCAGCCCCACTCGCTTCCGGGAAAGGCAGCATACCAGAGCATCACCGGCTCGCGGATCACATGGCGAAACCACACGCGCCCCATCATTTCGATTCTAATTCCATGGTCACATTCACCCTGTCCTCGGTCACAATGTGACCCGAAAGCACCGGGCCATCAGGTTCGGTGTAGAAGGCTGCACCGGCAGTCCGCTCATTGACATTTGCCCGGCGGATCAGCCCGGTATTACGGTCGATGCGCATCTGGCCTTCGGCTGAACCTTCCATGGCCACGCGGCGTTCCGTGCCGCCATTGAATTCGGCCCCGAGCTTGGTGGCTTCATCACGGCTGTGTGTGCGGCCTTCGAATTCGATGCGCGCATGATCCGCGCGAAGTGACCGGAGCTCGAACCGGTATTCCAGGGCGAGCGGAATGGGACGGTTGCGCTCGAACTCGTGCGCCCAGCGCGCACCGGCTCCAACCGGCTGCTGCGGGGCATAGGCCAGCATTTCCAACCCGCGATGCAGCCGGTGGGGCGCCAGCACGGAATCCAGCATCTCTTCCAGCGTGGCACGCTGGCGCGAATCCAGGTCTTCGCACCGCGCCATCACGGCGCTTCGCAGCTCGTCAATACCGTTCACGCGAGTCACACGGCCATCGGCGGCGATGATGACCCCGAAACGCTTCCCGCCGAGGGCCGTCAGCGGTCTCGAAACCACCGCCGCTTGATCGGGGGCATCCGAATCGAAGGTGTAGCTTTCATCCGTGGGGTCGAAGTCACTGCGGCCGGCGATGTGCTTGATCTCGACATCCAGCGAAATTCCTCCCGCATCGTCGATCTCGCTGACCTTGTAGCGGAGTGTGAATTTCGTGGTGTGCTTCTCTTGCAGCTTCTCCTCCTCACCGATCCGCTCCTCGAACTCGGATTCAATCTCGGTCCGCTCAGTAAACGCCATGCCGGGTTCAAGCGAGAGATTCAGTTCCGCCCGCGGCTGTTCGCCGCGGGTGGCATCCAGCGGTTCCCACTCATCCTGTGGGCAGCCGGTCACCCCGCCGAGCAGCAGCGCCAGCAGCATTGCCAGCGCGAATGGCCCGCCACGGTGGCCGCTCACGCGCCGCCTCGGCGAAGTTATCTGTCCCTGGCCGTCTGCCAGGGTGCCAGCATGCGACGAACGGGAGCATACCGTTCGCACCATCCAATGGACGGTGTGGCGGTTCACGCAGCGCTGAATGAGGGAAGACAACATCGGCCACTCCGAACAAATACCGTCCGCGGCGACCAGCCTCGAATCACTTCACCCCCGGGGCGGATGCAATCGGCTGCCCGATCACCAAAACGGTATTCCATCACGGCGATACAAGTCCATTGTCCCATACCCCGGTACGGGGGGCAAGGTGTCGACGGCCGCCGCAGCAGGCCACGGGTGCATGACACGTGTCGCGGAAGGCTCTCGCTCCCTCTCCCCTTTTTCCGGGGGCGGGAGAGGGCTGGGGTGAGGGGAAACGCGCGGGGCCCGTCCGAACCAGCCCTCACCCCCGGCCCCTCTCCCAAGGGGAGAGGGGAGT
>PUNN01000227.1 GCA_003552605.1 Phycisphaeraceae bacterium | reverse complement strand
CCGGCCCCACCGCCGTGAAGCTGAACGCTGGGTCAAGCGGCTGTCGGCCCGTGGCGAGGTTGACCTGGTCGCGGCCGTGGAGGAGGCGCTGTCGGGAGACGATGCCGGCCGAGACGAAAACACCACGCGGGCTTCCGGGGCCCTTGATGAAATGCCGCCACGGCGGATCGTGGCCATTCTCACTGATGGGCTTGTCAGTAATGAGGCCGAGGTGCTCGCCATGGTCAGCGATCGGCTCGGTGAGTCGGGGCTGTTCAGCTTCGGCATCGGGGCGGCACCGAATCGGTTCCTGGCCGAGCGCATGGGCCGGCTCGGCCGCGGGGCGGTGGCGTATGTTCCGCACGCAGAGCAGGCCAGGGACACCATGGATGCTTTCATGAAGCGGGCGGCTCGGCCGGCGCTGACCGACATCGACTTCGATTTCGGTGCGATGGCCGTTCGCGATCTGACGCCCGAGCCGCTTGCCGATCTCTACGCAGGCCGCCCGGTGATCGTCAGTGGCCGGTTCAAGAAAGCGCACAATCCGCCGCGCACGGTCAGCGTGACCGGCCATCGTGGCGACGATCCGGTTGAACTCGAGGCGACGGTCCACTGGCATAACGATGCCGGCCGTCGGCCATCACTGGATGCGGCGTGGGCCCGTCATCGCATCGCCGATGCCCATGACCGTGCACTTGTGGAAGGCCGCGCTGTGGATGCCCGCTTCATCGAGACGCTCGCGCTCGATTACGCGCTGGTGTCGGCCTGGACGGCCATGGTGGCCGTGGATGGCTCCGGCCGGCCGACGGGGCGTCATGGCACCACGCTTGAAGTGCCCGTGCCGACGCCAGAGGGGCTGCGGGGCGAGGCCGGTGAGGTGAATGATGAGTTGCAGGGCAGATGAGACCGGTTTGCATGATGCCGCGAATCGGCAGGGCGGCATCGTCACGGACATGGATCACCCGGAACAGGTCAATCCGCAGGAGATGCCGGCCAGCCCGGGCCAGAAGGCGGGCGCGGCAGATGACTCAGCGCCTGCAAAAATGTCGAGGCCCAGCACAGTCATGGTCGCTGCGGCCGTCGCCCATGCCCCGATCCCGGCTGACAGCCACAGCAGCGTCGGCCCGCGCCGGGCTCCGGCGGCCAGGGCGACCACTGCGGCCAGATGAATCCCGGTGACCAGGGGGCCGAGGACTGCCAGACCCGGCAGACCGTATCGCTCGAAAAGGTGCTGTGCCCGTTCGGCGCGTGCCCCGGATGGCGGCCCGGTTTCCCCGCTACGGCGCCTCCGGCGCCACCAGAGGCGAATACGGTCGCCGGCGTACACCACCGGTACCAGGGTGGCCACATTGCCCGCCGTTGCCACAATTACGACCGGCAACGGCGCCAGCCCGGCAAGGACACCGCCCGAGGCGACCAGCAGCACCTCAATCCAGGGTGTGCCTGCCGCAATGAAAACAAGCAGATATGCCCACAACAGTTGCACGATGGCACCGGCACCTTTCCATCAACAGTGACGATCGGCCGCCACTGTATCCGGTCGGCGATGCCTCGGCCCGACGGCAGGCTGCCGGCCCCCCAGCCCTCCGGTTTGCGGCCAGTCACAACGCCTTGCATGACATCGCGGTCTGGTATTCGCCTGCCCACCTCGCTGTCGGCAAGGAGGCGTTCAGGGTGAGGCGGTCACGTCATCGCTCTCACCGCCGTGCGCTGTCGCGCCCCCGCTGGCGTCTCCACCACTGCTGCTGCCACCACTACGGCCGGGCTGGCTGGCGCCGGCCATGGTGAGGAAGCTCTGGGCAAGCTCGATCGGGAAGGGGAAGACGACGGTGGAACTCTTCTCACCAGCGATGTCCAGCAGCGTAGCGAGGTAGCGCAACTGCATCGCCTGCGGGTTGGCCGAGAGGATGTCTGCGGCCTCGACGAGCTTCTGCGCAGCCTGCTGCTCACCCTGGGCGTTGATGATCTTGGCCCGGCGGAAACGCTCGGCTTCAGCCTGACGCGCAATCGCGCGGACCATGGTCTCATCGATGTCCACGTGCTTGATCTCGACGTTGGTCACCTTGATGCCCCACGCATCGGTGTGACTGTCGAGAATCTGCTGAATGTCATCGTTGAGCTTATCTCGCTCAGCGAGCATCTCATCAAGATCATGCTTGCCAAGCACGGAGCGCAACGTCGTCTGCGCCAGTTCACTGGTGGCCTTCATGAAACTGGTCACCTGGATGATCGCTCTCTCGGGGTCGATCACGCGGAAGTAGATCACGGCGTTGACCTTCACCGAGACGTTGTCGCGGCTGATGACATCCTGTGGTGGCACATCCTGCGTGACGATGCGCAAGTCCACACGCACCATCTGCTGGATGACGGGAACCACGATGATGAGGCCGGGCCCTTTCACCTTCCAGTAGCGGCCAAGCTGGAAGATCACGCCGCGCTCGTATTCGCGCAGGATGCGAATGGCCGAAGCGAGAAAGATCACCACCAGGACGCCGAGTGCGATCCAGATCAGCGGCCCAATCGCCACTTGATCGGGTTGAGCGAGGAGTGGTGTGTACATCATCTTAACTCCTTACATTGAAGAGTCCGGTTGGAATGCGGTTCAGGTGCCGTCCGGCGAGGTCCCTTCACGGGGTGTGTCCGTCGCACTCGAGAGTGGCTCGACGCGCAGGGTGAGGCCCGGCGCTTCGAGCACGCGGACGCGGGAGCCGGGTTCGATCGGCTGATCCGATGCGGCTTGCCACAACTCGCCCTGGACGCGGATGCGCCCGCGGCCGGTTTCGGCGTTCCAGTCCAGAACATCGGCAGTGGTCCCCACAAGCTGTTCCCGTCCCGCGGCGATCGGTCGCCGCTGCGATTTCCACAGCGTCGAAACAAGGAAGATGAAGATGCCCGCACTCGCCGCGGTCATCACGGTAATCACCGGGGCGCCGAGCCGGAACTCAGGCACATCCGTATCGAACAGCCAGATGGCGCCCAGTGCGAAGGCGATCACCCCACCGATGCCGAGTACGCCGAAGCTGGGTGAGAACGCCTCTCCGACCATCATCGCGATGCCCAGCAGCAGCAGGCCGAGCGCCGCGTAATTCAGCGGCAACAGGTTCAATGCGAACAGCGCCAGGATCAGGCAGATCGCCCCGATAACGCCCGGATAGATGGCACCCGGATTGGAAAACTCGAGGATTAGCCCGTAAATGCCCAGCATCATCAGGATGAACGCCGTCATCGGGTTGGCAAGCACCGCCAGCAACTGTACGCGCCAATCGGGCTTGATTTGCTCGACCGTGGCCCCGGCGAGGCGGAGCGTCTTTTTTTCATCATCCTCCCCGATCAGCACTTTCATCCCGTCGGCCTGCTCGAGCAGGCTGTTGACGTCAGAAGCGACAAACTCGATCACGCCCTTCTCCAGTGCTTCGGTGTAGGTGGCACTGGCGCTTCCCCGTACGGCCTCTTCCGCCCATTCCTTGCTACGCCCGCGCAGTTCCGCGAGGCTTTTGATGAACGCGACAGCGTCCTCGATCGCTTTCTGTTCTTGCGCCTCAGGTGACTCGCGCTGAGGCTCGGGCTCGGGGTCCTCTTCAGACTCCTGCTCGCCCCCGCGTATCCAGTCGAATAGCCGTTCCCTCGGTGAAGCAGGTCTTTCTTGTTCGTTGGAGACATGCCCCATCTGCACGGGCGTCGCCGCGCCGACGTTGGTCCCCGGCGCCATCGCTGCAACGTGGCTGCTGTAGAGGATGAACGTGCCGGCGCTGGCGGCCTGGGCCCCGCTCGGGGAGACATAGACTGCGATCGGGACCGGCGAGGCGAGGATACTGCGGACGAGGTCGCGTGTGGAGGTGACCAGGCCACCGGGCGTATCGAGCCTGAGAATGAGGATCGAGGCGCTGCGCTCTTCGGCCTTTTCGATGGCCTGGCGGACCATGTGCGTCGTGGCCGGGCCGATCGCCCCATCCATGTCAAGCACAAGTGCCGGGCCCGGCTCGTTGCCCTCCTGCGTTTGCTGCTGCGCCGTCTCGGCCTGACCGTTGCCGTCACCGGCCGATTCGGGTATCGGCTGCTCCGGCTCGGCCAGAACCCCACCGCTGGCAAACAGCAATACAAGTCCGCCGAGCAGGGCGCACGCCGCTGCAAGGCCCAGAAGCGGGCGCGGCCTACTGGCCTGTTCGCTCTCGTGCCCACGTGAGGGCGATGGTGGTCCGCTTGGACCGGCTCGCCGCACGCGGCGTGTCGGGGATCTCGCATGCCTTGGGGGGGCCATGGCACGTCCTCCTTTTACCCGACCCCCAAGTATGCTTACCCAGCCGACAGGGTCAAAGGGGGTCGGAGCAAAGGGCACATTCACCGGATTTTATGCCCGGAAAGTCGTCAAGTCACAATCAGCCGTGGGAGAGAAGGACTCACACGAGAATGGCTTCAGCTCGCACCGGGCATGGTGGATGCCCTGCCGGGATGCGTTCAGCGGAAGCGCTGGGCGAACCGCTCGGCCTGCCGCCGCGCCTGCCAGTTGCAGATGCTGCGGAGCTGCGCTACCGGCACGTTGGTGTGGGGTAGGGTGTGCTGATAGGGGGGTGGGCCAAACTCGGGGGTCAGCGTGCTTGTCTCCATGCCGGCCTCGGCCTGGGCATCCCAGACGATGTCCCACCACTGCTCGTGAGCTTCAACGTGGGGCTGATACTCCGGGGCCGTCGGGTCGGGCACCTGCGGGCCCTGTTCATAGCCCACCCGGGCGTGAAGGTGGATGGCGCGGCGTGCGCATTGGCGGATGATGTCGACCTGGTCATGCACGAGCCGCTCGCACACGCAGACCCAGTGGGAAAAGTCGCAGCAAAGCTTGATCCCTTCAACCGCTTCCAGCATCTTCGCGGTGATCCGGGGGTGGAAGAGGATGCGGCCGCGATGGGTCTCGTGGGCGACCGGGACCCCCACGGTGGTTTCGATGCGCACCGCTTCACGGAAAAACTGCTCGGCCTGCTCGGGCGAGAAGGCGTCCGAGCCGCTGTGGCAGACCACGAGGCGAGGGGAAAACGAGGCCGCCCGTTCGAGCTGGCGGCGGAATGAGGCCGCATGCTCGGCGGTGCCGTTGCCACCGGTGAAAATCTGGGCGATGTAGTGCAGGCCATGGGCGGCGATCAGGTCCCGGAAGCGGCCAGCCTGGTCCTCCGGGGGCAGGCCCACCTCGATGCCGGCATAACCCTCCTGTCGGAACTCGGGAAAGACGTGCTCCCAGGATTCGCCAACGCCCCATAAGTGTCTGAATAGCATGAGGTTCATACAAAATCTCTCGCTTGTGCCGGGCGGCGTGCCCAAGCGGTCATTTACTCGGGGGGACGCTCACTCGCGGTGCGGAACGGCACGTCGGAGGGGAAGCGCCCTTGTCGCTGCGGGCCGACCGACTGCGCTGCGGCATCTTCGTGGCCCGCAAGATGGCGAGCAAGTCGCTGCATCAGTTCGGAGTTCGCTGACGGGAAGGGGTACTCGCCGAGGTCTTCCGCGAGAACCCATCGGTGCTCGGCGACTCCAATGTTCCTGGGAAGCGCAAAAGAGCGTGGGTCTCTTTCAATATCATGGCACAAGTAGGGGTGAAGTCGCACGGCGGCGTGCTCGTACAGGTGGTCGATCGGGGCGAGTGGTGTGGTGGGAGCAATGTGGAGGTCGACCTCTTCGAGGAACTCACGTCGGAGGCATTGTTCAGGTGTCTCACCGGGCTCGACCTTGCCGCCGGGTAATTCCCACAGTCCCCCGAGGACGGCGTTGTCCTGTCTCTTGGTGATGAGCAGCATCGGCCCCTCGGGGCCGGGACGGATCAGAGCACCGATGGCGACGTGAGTGACGGGGTTGGCCTGGTCGTGAGCGCTGTTCATTTCTTGGTGAGGCTGCGTGTTTTTGCCCTCGCCAGGCCTTTTTGCGACAAGTTAATGCAAATGGCTTAACGAGCGGACGTTAGGATTAGCGGACAAAAGGGTCGCCTTGTTCATATTTTGTAAATTCATGTATTTCAGCGTCTTACGATAAATCTCGATTCTCCGTCCTAGGCCGTTGACAGAGCATCTGATACCTCGCTACGATGTCGAGACCGGCCTGCGAGGTCGCTCAGAACCCGCGAGGTCATGAAAAGATAGTCAGCCGTGGCGCGCCTCCGCCCACAGGTTCGGAGCCCTGTGGCGGAGGCTTTTTTTGCGCCTCGATCTTCACCTCAACTCAACCTCCACCGTGCCGTATCGCAAACTCGAAACCGTTGCCCACTGGCACATCACAACCGGTCACACCGTCCATCGCGCGAATGCGCGCGACAAAACCCGACAATTTTTCCCCATGCGTAAGCGTGTTGTCGACGGTGATCACCACGCGCGCGGCGAGATGATCGAGCACGGCATCAAGGTATTCACTCGACTGCTCCTTCACCGCGTCCACGAAGATGAAGTCATAGGGCTTGGCCGGCCGCAAGCTGCGAAGAAGCTCACGCGCATCGCCGAGATGGAACGTGACCACGTCCGACAGCCCGGCCTCTTCAATGTGCTGTCTCGCCGCCTCATGCTTCTTGCGGCTCAGGTCGAATGCGTTGACGTGCCCGCCGTTGGCCTTGGCCGCCGCCGCGAGATGCAGCGTCGAGAAGCCGTAGGAGTGGCCCACCTCGCACAGCGAAATGCAGCGGCCGAGCCGCACCACCTGTGCGAGGATCAGCGCCTCATCGCGGGGAATCTGCCAGTGGTCGTCCACCTGCTCGCGCAGCGCATCAACACGGTCAATGACGGTCTGCACCGTGGGGTCGAACATTCATGACTCCTTTGCGTGGTCCGTCGGCACCGAGCCTTCTACGGTGTGCATCAATGCCGATGGGGGTGTCCTATGGGGGTGTCCTATCCTCGGCGCCGCGGCGGCCCTGTCAATTCAACGGCCCCGATCGGTATCGCGCGGGGGCACGGACCCGGACTACGCCCACGCTTCACTGCGGCCACGGGGCCGCGATTGTCGACTATACTCCCGGACAGGGACGGTTGCGCCACAAGATGCGCGCGGCCGGCTCGCCGCCGCCGGATACGGCCGCGGCGGGCCTGAACCTGCGATGCGATGCAAGCCCGGATCCACCCCCACCATGCCTGAGCCCGAGATCGAATTCGACAGCCCGAACCTCGCTTACGTTGAGTCACTTTACGCCGACTTTCTCCGAGACCCCGAGTCCGTCCCCGAGCACTGGCGCCGGCAATTTCGAAATGTGACCGACAGGACTGGCGGTAACGGCAAGGGTACGGCTGGCTTCATCACCGGGCCGAGCCGGCGGCCACCGAGCATCTTTGCCGGTGGAGGCAACGGTCACGCCGCGCCTGCTGATGCGCCCAGCCTCGACCTCCAGCATCGCGTCGATCAACTCATTCGCAACTACCGTGTGCGCGGCCATCGGATCGCGCAACTCGATCCGCTCGGCCTGCCGCGCCAGGCACCGCCGGAACTCGACCCGGCCTTCTACGGCTTCACCGAGGCCGACATGGACCGGGCCTTCACGTTCAGTTCCGTCCGGGGTGACCGTCAGCAGTGGCCGCTTCGCCGCATCCTCGAATCGCTCCGCGAGACCTACTGCCGCCATGTCGGCGTGCAGTTCATGCACATCGATGACCTGCACGTACGCGAGTGGCTTCAGGAACGGATGGAGGCCACGCATAACCGCATCAACCTCGACCGCAGCCGCCAGTTGCGCATTCTCACGCGGCTGACCGACGCGGTGATCTTCGAGCGATTCCTCCAGAAGAAATACATCGGGGCCAAGACCTTCTCACTCGAAGGGGCCGAGAGCCTCATCCCCCTGCTCGAGATGGCCATCGAGAAGGCGGGTGGCCAGGGCGTTCGTGAGATCGTGATGGCCATGGCCCACCGCGGCCGGCTCAACGTGCTGGCCAACATCCTCGGCAAGAGCGCACTGGAGATATTCCGCGAGTTCGAAGATACCGACCCGCGCGCCCACATTGGCCGCGGAGATGTCAAGTACCACCTCGGCCACAGCAGTGACTGGGTTACGGCCGACGGGCAGAAGTTGCATCTGTCGCTGTGCTTCAATCCCAGCCACCTCGAGTACATCAACCCGGTCGCCTGCGGCCGGATGCGTGCGAAGATGGACCGTGGCGGGCCGGGGTGGCGGGCGAAGGGGCTGTGCCTTCAGATTCACGGCGATGCCGCTTTCGCCGGTGAGGGCGTGGTGCAGGAAACACTCAACCTCTCCGCGCTTGAAGGCTACACCACCGGCGGCACGCTCCACGTGGTGCTGAACAACCAGATCGGCTTCACCACCGGGCCGAGCCAGGCCCGCTCGGCGATGTACGCCACGAGCGTGGCCAAGATGCTCGCTTCGCCCATTTTCCACGTCAACGGGGAACACCCCGAGGCCGTGGCACAGGTGGTCAACCTCGCGCTCGATTTCCGCGCCCAGTTTCAGCGCGATGTGTTCATCGACATGTACTCCTACCGCCGGCGCGGGCACAACGAGGGTGACGAGCCCGCTTTCACTCAGCCCATCCTTTACGAGGCGGTCAACAAGCGCAAGAACGTGCGCGATGGCTATCTCGGGCACCTGCTCGAACTTGGCGAGGTGACCGAGGCCGAAGCCGAGGCCATCGCCGAACAGCGGCTCGATTACCTCGAGCGTGAGCTTTCAGCAGCACGCGACCGGGAGGAAATGCCCCAGCGGCCGGCGATACGAAGTGTCTGGAATGCTTATGCCGGCGGCCGCGATGATTCCGTGCCCGAGGTTGATACCGGCATTCCACCTGATACCGCCGCCTCGCTGCTCGAACGGCTTACCGTGGTGCCTGAAGACTTCGAGCCGCATCCGAAGGTGCGGCGCCTGCTTGAGCAGCGTCGTGAGATGGCCGTTGGCGAAAGGCCGCTTGACTGGGCCGCGGCGGAAGCACTCGCCTTTGCCAGCATTGCCAGGGAAGGCTGGCGCATCCGCATGAGCGGGCAGGACAGTGAACGCGGCACGTTCAGTCAGCGGCATTCGGTGCTCCATGATGTTCGTGATGGGCGGCGATGGGTGCCACTGAAGCACGTGGCTGAGCAACAGGGCCCGGTCGAGATATTCAACAGTCCGCTGTCGGAGGCGGGGGTGCTCGGTTTCGAGTATGGCTACAGCCTCGACCGGCCCGATGGCCTGGTCGTGTGGGAAGGGCAGTTCGGCGACTTCATCAACGCCGCGCAGGTCATCGTCGACCAGTTCATCACCAGCAGCGAGGACAAGTGGAACCGGCTGACGGGCCTGGTGCTGTTGCTGCCGCACGGATTCGAGGGGCAGGGGCCGGAGCATTCCTCGGCCCGGCTCGAGCGCTTGCTCGTACTCGCGGCCGAGCACAACATCCAAGTGGACTACCCCACGATGCCGGCCCAGTTCTTCCACCTGCT
>PUNN01000344.1 GCA_003552605.1 Phycisphaeraceae bacterium | reverse complement strand
TGGTTGGGACCGGCCCCGCGCGTTTCCCCTCACCCCAGCCCTCTCCCAAGGGGAGAGGGGAGTGAGAGCCCAGGCGACCAGCCGCGATACGTGTCATGCACCCATCGGCGAGGGCGCATGACATGCGCCGCGGCGGACCACCCCGGGGCTGGCTGTGTCAGCGGATGTCCGCAGCCGATGGTCATGCGGTCCCCAGGGTTCAGGACGCCCCGAGCGCCTTGCGGCCTCGCATGGCCATCGGGCTGAAGACCCCCGGAAAGCCCGCTGTCCATGCCACCGCACCTTCCCTGGCTACAAAGGAACTCCGCCACATGTGTCATGCGCCCATCGGCGGACTGGCGGGGCGGGCGGTGGCAGGCGCTGCACGGAGGGGAAGCTGGGGGTGGGGGCCTCGGCCCCGTGGCCGGGGTGGCTTCGTTATAGTGCGTGCTGAATCGCGGGAATGTTGATGTGCAGAAAGGTGGCCACATGAATCCCGACCTTACGGGACAGACCGCTCTTGTCACCGGGGCCGGCCGTGGGATTGGCCGGGCGGTGGTCGAGGCGCTGGCGGGGCGGGGGGCCGGGGTGGTGCTTGCAGCGCGGTCGGGGGCGCAGATTGAGGCCGTGGCGGAACAGGTTCGCAGCCGCGGCGGGGCGGCGCTCGCCGTGGCCACGGATGTCAGCGATGAAGCGAGTGTGAGGCGGCTTTTTGGGCGGGTCGATGAGCGATTCGGCCGGCTTGATGTGCTGGTCAACAATGCCGGGGTCGGGCGATTCGGGCCGGTGGCGGAACTGGACCTGCGCGATCTCGATGCGGTGCTCGCGGTCAACGTGCGGGGCACGTTTACCTGTTGCCGGGAGGCGATGCAGCGCATGATCGCCGCGCAGGCGGGAACGATCATCAATGTCTCGAGCGTCGTCGGGTTCAAGGGCTATCCCAATCAGGCGGTGTACACCGCGAGCAAGCACGCGGTGATGGGGTTGACCAAGTCGCTCGCCGTCGAGGCGCGGTCGCACGGCATTCGCATCAGCGCGATTCTGCCCGGCGGAGTGGATACGGACATGGTCGGCGAGGCCCGGCCTGATCTCGACCGTGCGGCGTTGCTGGCCCCGTTGGATGTGGCGGAAGCGGTGCTGTACCTGCTGTCGCTTTCGGACCGCGCGGCGGTGGATGAGATCTATATCCGCCGCCGCGGCAGCAACCCGTTCTGAGTCGGGCTGGGGTTTTGGGCCCGCTCGGTGATGGAACTGAACAAGCTGCACCGATTCGCCTCGAGGCGGCAGGGCGAACGCATGCAGCTTGGGTGGCATGGCCAGCGGGCTGAAGACCCCCGGAAAGCCCGCTGACCATGCCACCCGGTTTTACGGCTACACGCGTTTGCCCTTGGGTGCATGACATGCGCCGCGGGAATTTTTCTCCCTCTCCCTCCGGGAGAGGGCCAGGGTGAGGGGGGCTCAGTGCAAACGCCCAAATGCTTCATGTGCCGTCTTTCCCGCCTCATGCAGGGGTCGGCCTTCGGTTCAACCACGGCACGACCGGCACGAATCTACCCTCACCCCAGCCCTCTCCCGCCCCCGGAAAAAGGGGAGAGGGAGCAAGAGCCTTCCGCGGCGCGTGTCATGCACCCTTTGCCCTTCCCGGGAAGGCGAGCCCCTTGTCCCGGGGCCCGGCTCGGTCTATCTTGGCTTGATTGTCGCCACGGTCATGGAGGACACGCCGCTTTGAGTGCCACACGCGCCAGTCGCAAGAAATCCACCCGGTCACGCGACCGTTCCCAGCCCTCTGAAGGACAGGATGCGGCGGCCACCGTGGCCGACGATGCGGGGTCGCTGTTCGACGATGTCGGGGCCGGGCAAGGAAACGGCGCCGGCGAGGGTGGGGGAGGCAGTGGCGGTGGCGGGGGCTACGGTGAAAACGGGGACCCCGGCCGGGCGCCGCTGCATGAGCTGGCGCGGCGGCGGTATCTCAACTACGCCCTCTCGGTCATCACCAGCCGTGCCCTGCCCGATGTGCGCGATGGGCTCAAGCCCGTGCAGCGCCGCATCCTCTACACGATGTGGACCCAGCGCCTCACCGCGGAAGCCAAGCCCCGCAAGTGTGCCAACGTCGTCGGGGCGGTGATGGGCAACTACCACCCCCACGGTGACTCGGCCATCTACGAAGCGCTGGTGCGCATGGCGCAGCCGTTTTCCATGCGGGCCCCGCTTGTCGATGGCTCGGGCAATTTCGGGTCGCTTGATGGCGACCCGTTGGCTGCGATGCGCTATACCGAGTGCCGGCTTGCGGCGGTCTCGAGTGAACTACTGGCCGAGTTGAGCCAGCAGACGGTGCCGCTGCGCCCCAATTACGATGGCACCCGCAACGAGCCGGTGGTGCTGCCCACCCGCCTGCCCAACCTGCTGATCAACGGGGCCACCGGCATCGCGGTGGGCATGGCGACCAATATCCCGCCGCACAATCCCGGCGAGGTGTGCAACGCGCTGTTGAAATTGCTGGACAACGCCGAACTCAAGACCCACCACCTGCTCGGCAAGAGCGGCATCCAGGGGCCGGACTTTCCCACCGGCGGGCAGGTGCTCAATACCCAGGATGAGCTTCGCGAGATATACAAGAACGGCAGCGGCTCGATCCGCATTCGCTGCACCACGCAGCCGGGTGAGAAGAAGCGGTCGGTGAAGTACCTCTATATTACGAGCGTGCCGTACACGGTGAACAAGTCCACCCTGGTCGAGCAGATCGCACAGGTGGTCACCAGCCGCAAGCTGCCGCTTCTGCTCGATGTGCGGGATCTGTCGACCGATGATGTGCGAATCCAGCTCGAGCTGAAGCGTGATGTGGATGAGAAGATGGTGCTTGCCTATCTGTACAAGCACACGTCGATGCAGACGACGTTCGCGGTCAACCTGACCTGCCTGCTTCCGACGGAGAACCCCGAGGTGAGCCGGCCGCAACGGTGCGACCTTCGCGAGATTCTCCAGCATTTTCTCAACTTTCGCCTCGAGGTGGTCACCCGGCGGCTCGAGCACGAACTCGGGCAGTTGAAGAAGCGCATCCACATCCTGGAAGGTTTTGCGCTGATCTTCGATGCACTTGATGAGATTCTCCGCATCATCCGCGCCTCGGATGGCAAGGCGGATGCGGCGAAGAAGATCATGGCGAAGTTCAAACAGCTCGATGAAGAGCAGACCGATGCCATCCTCGAGCTGCGGCTCTACCGCCTTGCCCGGCTCGAGATCAAGCTGATCCAGGATGAGCTGAAGCAGAAGCGGTCGCGCGTGGATGAGATCGAGAAGCTGCTGGCCGACGAAGCGGGCCGGTGGAAGCTCGTGCGTGATGAGCTTGTCGCCATCGGCAAGCAGTATGGCGGCAAGGGTGACCCGCGGCGGACGATCATCGAGGCCCCGGCCGATGAGCCGAGCTACTCGGCCGAGGACTTCATCGTCGCCGAGGACAACCATGTGCTCATTACCCGCGACGGCCTGGTCAAGCGCCAGAAGGAGATTCGCGATCCGGCTGCGACACGGGTGCGTGAGGGCGACCGCGTATTGGCCTGTGAGATCGGCTCGACACGGAGCACGATCGCGTTCTTCTCGAACTTCGGCACCGCCTACACCAGCCGGATCATCGACATCCCGGCGACCACGGGTTACGGCGAGCCGATCCAGAAGCTGTTCAAGCTCAAGGATGGTGAGCGCATCGTCGCGGCATTCAGCCTCGATCCGCGTGTCAGCCCGGGCATCGAGGAAGACCCGGCCCATCCTGACTATGCGCCGCAGACCCACGGCCTCGCCGTGACCAGCGATGGATACGCGCTCCGCTTCGGGCTTGGCACGTTCGCCGAGCCGTCGACCCGCAACGGTCGCCGTTATGCCCGGCCTGCGCGCGGGGCGGAGGTGGTCGGGACGTTGCGCATTGATGGCACGGAAACCATCCTCGCGGTCAGCACCGGCGCCCGTGCCCTTGCCTGCGCGGCTGAGGAGGTCAATTACCTTTCCAACCCCGGCCGCGGCGTGATGCTGATGAAGCTGGCCAAGGGTGACCGCATTCTCGGCATCCGCGCGGCCAGCAGCGACCGGGACACGCTGACCGTTCGCACAAGCATGGGTGGTGAACAGCGCATCAACACCGCCCGCTACGAAGTCACCAGCCGCGGTGGCAAGGGCCGGGAGGTGATCAAGCGCGGCAAGATCGTCGAGGTGGTCCCTGAAACACCCGCCGCGCCGGTCCTCACCGGCGATGATTGAGCGTGATGGGGCGGTTCTTGACCCGTGGCGGATGTTCGCCGCAGGCGGGTGTTTTCGCAGTGAACACGGGCAGCGTGGTGGTGCGTTCAGCGCTCATCGGATGCTGCGGGTGAATGCCTTCGTGGCGTGATTCAGTCGATGTTGCCGGTGCGGAGCATGATCTTGCGGAGTGTCCCGCCGCGGTGGTGCTCGATGAGTTGTGTCTTGAGGCCCTCGCGAAGCAGCCGGTCAAGCTCGTAGAGATGGGCCGAGGAGCGGACCACCACACGAAGCACACCCCGGGAAAAGCTTTCGAGGCGGGTGTGTTCGAGCAGGTGTTCCGGGACGAACTGGTTCCACAACGCGCCGAGGTCGCCCAACTGCCGGAACGGTTTTTCGACCTCACGCTTGAACGTGTCGGAGAGGAAGGCGAGGCTCAGGTCCGGCTCCGGATGGGTGCGGTATTGCCGAATCCGTGCGAGTCGCTGCTCGGGGGTTTCGTAGCTCGGCATCAACACGATTGTACCCGATCGGGTCGTGTCCGGTCTGCCCCGGTGGGACTGCTTCAGGGCACGATGGTTACCCGGCGGTTCGTTTGAACCGCCATGTCCGCTTCATGATGTCCTCACCGCGCGGGACGGGGCGATGACGGGTGGCGTGTGAAAAGGTGCCTGCGGCCGGGTCAGACATCGAGCTCGTAGCGGTCGAATCGCTCTGCGATGGTATCAAGCAGTCGGCGATATTCATTGACCGATGCCGCCGCGGCAGTGCCCTCAGGCATCTGCGGCAGGTCATCGAGCAGGCGGCGTGCCCCATCGATCGCCTGTTCAGCCGCCTCGCGGTTGGCCTCGAACATCTCGAAGGCGGTATCGCGACGGACGGCGAAGTCATCGGCCTCAGGCAGCTCGAACTGGCTCGTCCAGTGGGCCACGGCCTCAAGCGCCCGGGCATACTGGTGGTTGGTCGAGAGACGGTCCTGCTGAAAGTGAGCCCGCATGGCCGCCACCCGAAGTCGGTCAACGTCGCAGGCCTGGGCGAGCTCAGCCTCGATGCCGGGTTTCCCTGACGCTTCTTCGAGCCGTTCGGCCGCGCGCTCGAGGCGGCTGTCGATGGCATCGAACGCCGCCTGAACTTCCGAGTCAAACACCGACTCCATGTGCCTGACCTTCTCCTGCAACCGGTCGCTCGCCTCGACAATGCCCGTCTCGGGATCGACCGGCTCCTCGGGATCGACCAGCCCTGTGACCCGGCGTTCGGTCGGCACGTTCACTTCGTCGATTTCGCCCTCGATCATGTCGGTCAGCGCTTCGTAGGTTCGCCGAAGGCGGTCGAGCTCTGTCTTGAGCGCCTCTTCTTCCTCCCGCAGCACCTCGATCTTGGTCATGGCCAGATTCGCTTCCTTGAGGGCCTCGACCTGCTCGAGTTCGGCTTCGTAACTTTCCTCTCCTTCAGTCTCGTAGCGGCGTTCACGGGCCTGCTCCGCCTTCTCCATGGCTTCAACACGCTGCTGCTGCAACTGTTCGATCTGCTGCTCGATCGAAGTGAGCTCCGCCTCGACTTCGTCCTGGGCGTCCTCGCCGACGGCCTCACGACGTTGCTCGAGCTCCTCCACGTTCTCCGGTGGTACCGTCCGGGGCTTCTGCTCAGCGATCGTGGCGTCCTGTAGTGAGCGGTCGAACTCGCTCAGGCGTACGAGCAGGCTCATGCGCTTGAGGTCTTCGTTCATCACCTCGGCCCAGGATTTCCCCGACAGCGTGGCACGGAGGTTGGCCCACTCGATGTCATCCCGGCTGAGGATCCGTGCGACCTCGACCTGCTGCGAGCGCGGGCCGGTGTCGAGCAGGGGCTCGAGACGGGGGGCAATCTTTTCAAGCTGTTCGAGTTGCCACCGCATCTCGCGGGGCGGGGGGAACTCGTACTGGTCCGGCTCGACCTCCACGCCGGTCTCGGCGGCGCTGGCAAACACGCGATAGACCTGACGGCGGTCGTCGAGCACTTCCTGCAATTGCTCCCGGGCCTCGCGCCACTGCTTGAAGTCCGGTTCCTGCGCGCATGCGCTGATCCCGAGGGTGGCACCGAGCAGGCAGACAACGGTCAGGCGTGCAACGTGTTTCATATCGACCAATCGCCCAGGTTGGGGGAAGGGGGTTCGCAAAGCGTCATTCCGATACGAGGCATTCTAACGCCCCCTCGCCCGGGCGGCCAGTGGGGATCGAGCCAAGGGGGGGCTGGGCAGGGGCGCATGACACATGTGGCGGGGTCCCTTTGTAGCCAAGGGAAGGTGGGGTGGCATGGTCAGCGGGCTGTCTTCAGCCCGATGGCCATGCGAGTCCGTGAGGAGCAGGGGGCGTTCTGCCCCCTGGGGGCCGCATGGCCATCGGGCTGAAGACCCCCGGAAAGCCCGCTGACCATGCCACCCAAGCTACATGCGTTTGCCCTGGGGGCTGGTGAGGTGGGCGGTCCGATCGGGCGGTAGTGTGGGCTGCCATCGTAGGCGGGTCATCGTGGCCGCCCGAGCTGGGTGTAGACTTCAGAGGGGGGAATCCCAGCGGCAAAGAGCGGCGAGTCGTGACAAAGGAATTTTATGTATATTTTGCGTCATATGGCCGATCTGCGACGTTGAGCCTCTGGCCATGGATGGCCTGCACCGGGCGGCCGGAACCTTGCGCCGGGCCGATGGACACGTGCCGTGCCATTTTCATCCCTTGTTGGCGTGGTTCACCCGACTCCGTGTGCATCGTCACCGAGCAGTCCCCGCAGGACGGAGTGGCCGCCGAGGGCGTGGTAGAAAGCTACCGCCAGCACCGCTGCCAATAGTCCCGGCCCGAGCAGGCCGACCCCCGCATACCAGGCGGAGGTATCGGCGGTGACCGGGTGGGCCAGAAGCGTGAGGCAGAAGAACGCGGCGGTGACGGCGGCGAGCAGGCCCACGCGCATCAGGACCCAGGTGGCCCCGCTGAAGATCACCAGGGCGAAGCCCCAGGCAAGTACGCCGCGCGCTTCGCTTGCCATCACCATCAGCCCCGCGGTGAGCAGGCAGAAGGCGAGACCCGCCAGCCACGTCCGCCGCAAAATCACGCGCAAGAGCAATGCCAGCAGCAGGGCGGTAAAGCCCAACCAGATGCCCACACCGACGAGGTTGACCAGCGTTCCGATCGCCGGGGCGGTGCCCAGCAGCGGCGCCAGCAGGGGCTCGCGCGGCGGGGGCGTCAGGGGCAGTGGCTGCATCGTGCCCAGCGCGGGGGCCAGCAGCACTTCAAGTTGCAGCATAAGCACGATACCGGTGCCGAATATCCCCCCGATGAGCACATCCCGACCGACCAGCGGGTCACGCCATCGCCCGCTCAGCAGCCGCGTCCACGAGATCACCGTCTGTGGCCAGAGCCGGCGCAGGTACGGCTCCATCGCGGTGTAGTAGACCCAGACTACCGCGGCGAGAAACAGCGACATCGCGATGCGCGCAAGCAACACCCGCATTTCCCCCGCGCCCCCGCCGGTGAAGCGGTGGATCAGCAGCCATGTGAGCATGGCGCTGATGAAAATGAACAGGCCGACCCGGAACGCGCCCACCCGGTCGCCGCGGCGATGTTGCAGATTGTACCAGGCCAGCAGCAGGCCTCCGGAGAGCACCGCGAAAAACAGGATCATTCGCAGCGTTCGGGCGGCGCCGACCTGCCATGATTCTTCCGGCCGGTCGATTTTCGCCCCGGCGGCTTCGTTCCCTTGCAGGACCTCGCCCAGTTCCCAGCCTCGCAGCACTTCGAACTCGACCACCCGGCCCCGAAGTGCTGCACCTTGGACATGAAGTGGCTGGCCGTGTGTCCCTTCCCCGAGCCAGGCGCGCACCGTGTCGGCGTAGATGGCGGGATCACGTGATGGTTCGACCGGCTCGAACTGCTGCCTTTCCAAGCCAGCCGCTCGGAAAAGCGTTGACCACGGCAGGTCATCCGGTACCGTCCGTGAATCCGCCTGCTGATCGCCGCTCCCCGCGGCTTCCGGGACCACGCGTAATGACAGCAGGCTGCCTGAAGGCGACAGTTGAAGCGTGGCCATGCCTGCGCGCGTGGTGGGCGGGTCCTCAAGTGACGGGGCGACCAGGGGGTTGAGTGGTGTAATGCGCGATGGACTCTGGCGGTACCAGAACGCCACTGCCGGTGCATGCGGATCAGCCCAGTCTTGCTGCTGCGTCCGTTGCTGATGTTGCATCGCTTCAGAATCGAGCAGCCACCCGCTGACGCGATGGGCCACCGCCGGCTCGTGGCCAATGTCGGCCAGCACTTCGCGAGCACGGTCGGCGAGCACGGCGGTGGGCAATTCCATCCCCGCCTGCGGCAGGAGGAAGGTCTGTCCCGCGAGCAGGATCACCGCGATGAGCGCGGCGAGCCCGGTGCCGAGCAAGCCGGCCGCGCTGGCCGGCTTCAAACCCTCGGTCCGGCCCGCCGCGGCGACGAGTTGCGGTGAAGGGGTCTGCCCCGCTGCGAGTGCTGCGCCAAGTGGATCGCCACCCGGCAGGGCCGCCATCGTCGCATGGGCTGATGGTGGCCGCTGCTGCGGATCGCGCTGAAGGCAGCGGCGAATCACCCGCTCGAGTTTCGGGTCGATCTGTTCGGCCACGCTTTCGGGCAGCAGGGAGGTATGCACCTCGTCGGTGTCCGGATCGAGCCCATGTGGCGGTGGCGCTTCGCCTGTGACCATCTCGTAGACGATCGCCCCGAGTGCATAAAGGTCGGATTGGGGGGTCGTGGCTTCTCTGGCGCGCTGCTCCGGGGCGTGATAGAGACTATCGGCCGGCCCGGTCTGGCTGCTGACCGTATTACCTGTGTGCGGTGGCCGGGTGGCATCGGCAACGCCGAAGTCGATGATCCGCACATGACCGCGGCCATCGATCATCACGTTCCGGGGGGTCAGGTCGCGATGCAGTAGCCCCTGGTCGTGCGCCGCCGCGAGCCCGGCGCACATCTGACGTGCAATCTGCACCACCTTGTCGCGCGGCAGCCGGCCGATGCGGCGGAGCAGCGATTCGAGGTTCTCGCCATCAATGAACTCCATCGCGACGAGCGCCTCGTCTTCGAAGCGGCCGATGTCGAAGACGCGGCATACGTTGGCGTGAGCGACCTGCCGGGCGAGGCGAAGTTCGTTGAGTACCCGACCCATGGTTTCGGGTCGGGATGGATCGAAAGCTCTGAGAAACTTCAGCGCCACCGACTGGCCGACCTTCAGGTCATCCGCCCGGTACACCTC
>PUNN01000098.1 GCA_003552605.1 Phycisphaeraceae bacterium | reverse complement strand
TGTTATAAAAAATTTTATCGTGCAAATACATGGGTACATTTTGCAGCGCATTATCCCCCTTTTTCCCCCTGAATCCCTGACGTTATGCCCACAACGATGCGAAAATGGACCGGAACTTCAGGTTAAGACATTGGATGTGCCAGCGAATGGAATGTGGTGATGCCCCACGTCCATGCCCTTGCGGCCGAATCGTGGCGGCTCAGACGCGGGTGGGGCCACCCGGTCGATGGACGCATCACGGTGCCCCACCATGTGAAGGCGTGCGGACGCCGTTGCCAGCACAGACGTTCCCGATTCGGCGGACGATGCGAATGCCGGTTCCCACCGCAATAACCGGCCATTGCGCCACGTTCGGTGGTGGAGGCGCTGCGATGTTGTAGCGCTGTGACGATACCGGGCGATGCGATGGGAGTGTCACCTGATGCCGGAACACCCGCCGAGTCGTGAACGAATCGTTCATTTTCGCACCCTCCTCCTTCTGCTCTGCATGACTTCGCCCGCGCTTGCCGATGCACTGGAATCAACGGACCAGCCGGCAAGCCCGGGGAACTCGTTCATCGGTGATCACGGCCACTTTCTCTATTCGGCCCCCACCGTCCATGCACTCAACCGCAACGGTGAAGCGTTCGAGGTGACATGGCACCGGATGATCTGGGCCATGCCCAACCTCGGCCGCGGCATCTACCCCCTCACGGTGCGCGACCCGGAGGGTGCGATCGTGGCCGAAGGGGAACTGCCTTCCGGTGTACCGCGAAAGACGCTGAAGGTACCGGCCGGCGAACCGGGCGTGTATGCGATCGACTTTGAACGGGCCGGCTACGGTCTGACATGGATCGAAACAACGCTCGATCACAGCGTGGTGCATGCCGGTGACTGGGAGATGAAGGATGGTGAACTCAACACCTTCATCCTGCACGGGATGGTGCCAAGGCGATGGTGGTTCTACGTGCCTGAAGATGTCGATGTCTTTGAAATCAAGCACACCATTCTTCGGCGCCAGTCGCATCGTGAGAACTATGGCTTCCTCGTGATGAACCCGCGCGGGCAGCGGGTGGCCGCCTTCTATGGTGGTCGGCCCCACGGGTTTGATGGCGAGCGCCCCGGCATTCCCAAGCCGATCGTCAAGCAGATCGAAACCGACCCGGGCACACGCGGCCGGTTCTGGTCGATCTGGGTCACCGGTGGCGATTCGCACAATTTCTCCGACCTGCAAATCATGCTCGACGGTGTCCCACCATGGTTCTCACCCACACCGGAACAGTGGTTTGATCCAGACACGGGTGAGGTGCCGCCACCGCTGGTCTATGATGAGTCCAACATCCGGCTGGAAGGCGGTGATGGCCGCAACAACTTCCGCTGGGCGCCCACGCCCTTTCTCGGCGATGATGATTACAACGGCTTCCGTGGAGAACAGACGCTCTACCTGCTCAATCCCGAATCACGAGAGTTGACCATGGGGGTGACAACGTACCTTGTGCCCGACCGCGAGGCGATGAAGGCCGAGCTTGAGGCATTCGGACCCGGCAATGGGGATAAGCCCATTGCGAGCGCGGCAGGTCGCTACGCCCACCGCAGCAATGTGAAGCTGGAAGTGCCCGAAGCCGGTGAGGGGGTATACCGAATCGAAGTCGATGCACCCCGCTGGTATCCCTGGCACGAGCCGGCCACGCCGATCGTGATTGCAGGCAAAGGCACCGATTCCGGCGCCGCTCGTTTTGAACTCGAAACCGGCATCGCCCGGCACTGGTACTTCAAGGTACCCGAGGGGACAGAGCGGTTCCGGTTCGGGGTCGATGTCGCCGAACCCGAACACGCCATCCTGGCCGAGGTCCACGCCCCCGACCGGATGCTCAAGTCGCTATACACCCGCGGCGGAGAACCGCGCGATGCCTGGATTGATGTCCCGGCCGGCCTCGACGGCCACATCTGGTTCATCCGCACCGAGATCGGCAGTGGGACAAGGTTGATCTCCGATGACCCGTCCAACCCGAGGCAGATGCGAATCGACGTTGATCTTGAACTCGAAGATGTACCGGGCTATCTCGCACCGACCTGGGGTCAGTGGTTCGACCCGCAAGCCAATCGCGAGGCCGATTGAACGTGCGCGGGTGCGCGGGAATCGTGCGTACACGTCGCCGGATGCATGGCACCTACCAGCAGGTGTGGGTGGTATGGTCCGCGGCTGTCCGCGGCCGATGGCCATGCCGCCGCGGCATCAGGCAACGCCATGGCCATCGGGCTGAAGACAGCCCGATGACCATGCCACCCACCGTTGGTCCCATCGCCGCACATGCCATGCCCCCGACTGCATCCGGGGACTTGAACTAACCTTCTTCGCGGGATGGCTCAGCCCCGCTGCGCTTCCGGTAGAAAAAGTGCATCAGGACCAGCCCCAGTTCAAAAAGCCCGTAAAGAGGAACCGCAAGGATGATCATGCTCAGCGGGTCGGCCGGGGTCAGCAGTGCCCCGAGGGCGAAGCAGATGAAAAGGGCGTACTTGCGGTAGCGGCGTAGCCAGGCCGGATCGACCAGCCCCACCCAGCCAAGCACCAGCAGCACCACGGGCAGTTGGAAGCCGATGGCAATGCCAAGCATCAGCATCAGCGACAGGTTGATGATCGAATCAACACCGAGAAACGTCTCCATCGCCCCCTGCCGCGGCGCCTGGTAGACATTGACGCGGCCGCCGGCAAAAATGCGCAGTTCACCCTCAGGAATCTTGACCCACATCTGCCCTTCTTCTGGCGCGGCGGGATCGTGGGCCATGAGGGGGATGCGGAACAGTGGCTCGTCCTCACCCGGATCGGCGATCTCGGCCTCGCGGCGTTCGGGCAGGTCGAGCACGCCCGGCCGGCCCGCGGTGTCGATCATGCGCTCGAGCACGCTGCTGCCCGCCCCGGGCTCTGGATACGTATGCGCCCAGCCGAGTAGGAACAGCAGACAGACGGGTACCATCACGAAATAGGCGAAAAGCACCCCGAGCACGAGCATGAGTGAACTGAGCGGTGCCAGGACGTACACCACCCGCTTCTCGTGCGGCAGCAACCCTTCGGAGATGAACTTCCAGAGTTGGTAGAACAACCAGGGGATTGCCAGCAGCAACCCCGCCACGATGCTGACCTTCAGGTAAATCGAGAACGCCGCGACCGGGGAGAAGAAGTAGGCGCTTCGCGGCTGGCCGAGAAAGTCCTGGACCTGAAACAGGGGCAACTGAATCAGCAGGACAAGGTCGCGGCCATAGATCAGGGCGATGACCACCGTCACCCCGACCCCGATCAGGCCGTAAATGATCCGCCGCCGCAGCTCATCGAGATGCTCCGACAACGCCATTTCGCGAGGTTGGTCGGCCCTGCCCGGGCGGGTGGCGCTCATCCGGGCAGGATACACCGGCAGCCCGGGCCATGGGCAATACCGCGCGGGGTTCCGGGGGCGCTCTTGCCTGCCTCACGCTTGGGGGCAAAGCCTCAGGTGATTCTTAGAGCAGCAGCATCGCATCCCCATAGGAGTAGAACCGGTACTGCCGCTCGACCGCCTCGGCGTACCACTGCTTCAGCCGGGTGATGCCCACGGCCGGCAGCGAGGCCACCATGGCCAGCAGGGTCGAGCGCGGCAGGTGGAAGTTGGTCAGCAGTGCATCCGTGAAGCGGAAGGTGAAGCCAGCTCCCGGATGAATGAAAAGGGCCGTCCCCCCCTGCCAGCCGGTGGCCTTCAGATCCCGCCAGTGGCCGGGCAGGCTTTCAAGTGCCCGGACGGTCGTGGTCCCGATACAGATGATCCGGGCACCGCGCTGGCGCGCTCGCGCCATGGCTTCAATGGTGCCGGCGGGGATGCTGACCTGCTCGCGGTGCATGGTGTGATCCTCGAGCTGTTCACTCCGCACCGGGGTGAACGTGCCCGGCCCGACATGCAGTGACACCGCGGCCCGCTCGATCCCCGCGGCGTCGAGCCGCGCCAGCAGGTCATCGGTGAAGTGCAGCCCTGCCGTGGGCGCGGCGACGGAGCCGGGATCACAGGCGTAGATGGTGTTGTACCGACTCGCATCGTCACCTTCCCGCTCAGCGCCCCCGGCGCGGCGGCGGGCTTTGAGGATGTAAGGGGGCAGCGGCGTCCGGCCGATCCGGCCGAGCAGATCGAGCGTGCTCAACGGGCCGTGCAGCGTGGCTTCCCAGAAGCCTGACTCATCGCGGTCGAGCAATTCCAGTGTATGCGCATCATCGAGGGCGATTCGCTCTCCCTCCCGGGCCGAACCGCGCATCTCGAGCATGACCAACCACCGCCGCGCAGCCGTCTCGTGAAGGTAGAGTCCCTTCACCGCCCCCCCGGTGCGCACCCGGCGGGCCTCAAACGATGCGGGCAATACCCGGCTGCGGTTGACCACCATCAGATCGCCCGGCTCAAGCCATTCGGGCAGATCCCGGACGAGATGGTGCGAGATGGTCGCGTCGCCCGCCTCCCCGCTTTCGTCGTCGCTGGTTGCCCGCCCGGCGCGGCGGACCACCATCAGCTTCGCCGCGTCCCGTGGCTGGACCGGGCTTGTGGCAATGAGCGATTCGGGCAGCGGGTAATCCAGCTCATCGGTGAGCATTCGCGCATGGTAGCACGGTGGGACTGGCCCCCGACCGTCCCGTGCGGACAGATGTGGTTCCGGGGCGACACCGCTGCGGCATGCCGTGTGGCCGCCGGGCCACAATCGTCATAACCGCTACAGCCGCTACGTCCGGCATGCGAATGCAAAACGTTTGAATACCAGCATTTACAACCCGCGCGGGATGCGGTGCGGCCCCGGCCTGCGCCTCGCAGCCTGCCGGGGTGATGATCGATCACCCCGCCATCACGCCTGTGGGCGAGCGCCCGTCAAGTCCAGGGCGAATTTCGAACACCTCGCGCAGCAGCCACTACACCGCCGCGCTCGCCGCGGTGGCCGAGCGGCAGGTGCCGCGCGTGATCGATGCCGCCGCGGGCGGCGGGGCGCCGCCTCCGGTGGAGGACCGGCTGGAGCTGCACGGTGAACATCAACGGGCCGAACCCGGCCTGCCGTTTCGCCGCGAGGGCCTCGATGCATGGGCGCCGCCCCGACGCGATGTTGACCCGCCCGCTGACCCACGGCCGGATCACGTGCCCGAGGTGCCCCGGCCGCAATTTGTCGGGGATCGGGGGCAGATGGTGGATGTCTTCTGCTGATCCGGTTGAGCAGCGCCGCGTCAGGTGGTGAAGGGCTGCGTATCATTGAATAGGAGAAGCCCCATGACTGTCCGCTCGGTCAGTGAACTCGCCGGGCAGGTAGGGGCGATGGACCGCCAAGCCTGCATCAGGACGCTTCGCACGCTGCCGGTGCGATGGATGGACTTCAGCGATGACTGGCTCGCACGCCAGTCGCTGGAGCGCTTGCAGCACGTGACGATGGCGGCATGTGTCCATGTGCTGAAGACGGAGGGGGAGGTCACGCTTGTCACCGGCGGGCAGGAGCGTAGGCTGGGGCCATGGACAGCCCCCTCGTCGTCATAATCGTCCGCGTGTTGCATATCAGTGGCGCCGCCGGGGTGCTGATCGGCTTCATCACTCTGGCATTGATTGCCGTGCCCGCCATGCGGGATGTGCCGGCGATGACGGCGGACCCGATCATCCGTGCCATCCGCCGCCGCGCAACCGCCATCGCCTGGGCGGGGGCCGTCGCCCAGTTCATCACCGGCACCTGGGGCTGGATTGTTTTGGCACCGCATTACCGGCAGGTCGGGCCGGTCGCCGACATCCTGCTCGGGACGAAGGTGCTGCTGGCAACGCTGGTGGTGGCGGTCCTGTTCGCCCAGGTCGAGTCCAACAAGGATCCGAGGCCGGGATTGTGGCCGACGCTGCTGCGCGTGGGGCTGGTGCTTTCGGTATTCGTACTCGGGGCGATCGTCCGGCAACTGCGGGTTCTGGCCGCGGCGGAGGGCTTTTAAACGCTATGGAAGGCGATGTCACCGGTCGAAGCCACTCGAACAAGCGCGCGGGATCGCGCAGCGATGGGCGCGGTACGGGTCGCAGACGGCGGCGCGGCCAAGGTAAGCCCACGCTGCCCACACCCCATGAATGGGAAAGGCGGCGACGCCGAAGAAACGGCCTGATTGCTGCGGTGACGATTCTTGCCATCGCCCTGCTGGCCGTGGCCGACCACCGTGGCTGGTTCCTGTATGAAGGTGATGACCGCCGGCGGTTCGACGGCCGATGGATGGTGCTTGTGGATGTGCTCGACCCCGTGACGCTGCGGATGAAACCGGCCGGCCGGCCCGATGCCGAGCCTGTCGAGGTCGTGCTCTGGGGCCTGCGAAACACCCCGGACACCCCCGGACACCCCGGAACCCCCGGAGCTCCCGGAACCCCCACCGCCCTCGGAACCCGGGAACACGATGCGGGCAAGGGCGCGGACGAGGCCAACCCGGGGATGGAGGCGACAAGGATGCATGGCAAAGCAGTCACGGAGCAGATCGAATCCATGCTCGAGCAGAAGCCGGTCCGGGTCGAACTCGCCCCTCACCGTACACGTGATGCCGAAGGACGCCTGCTTTCGCGGCTGCACCTGCCTGATGGTACGGTCGTCAACGAGTTGCTACTGCGGGAAGGATATCTGCTTGCCGATGAAGCCGAAGCGCATGGATTTGCTGAGCGATATCGCCTTTTACAGCGCCAGGCGCGCCAGGATGGCCGGGGGCGGTGGGGACGGTAGCCCCCGCAATCCGGGAGCATAGCCAACTCAGGGCACACGCAGACAGCTTCGGTGGCCTGGTCAGCAGCCGCCATTTCAGGCGGCTGATGGCCATGACAGCCCTCTCCCCGGGCTCCGGCCCCCGGCCCTCATGGCCATCGGGCTGAAGACCCCTGGAAAGCCCGCTGACACAGCCAGCCCCGGGGTTGCCCGCCGCGGCGTGTGTCATGCGCCCTTTGCCCTCCCCGTGCCGCGCGGCGACTTGATCCGGTGGGCGAACCGGGCGAAACTATCCTCAGAGTGCAAGCCGGTGCTGCCCCGTTGGGGGCCTGGTGCGTACGGTGCTGGTTATTCGGCCTTAACCCCGCACGCCGTGATGTTTGTCGCGGGGAAGGGCAAATTCGCGGGACGGCCCACCGGCCATGGGCGAGCGAGCCATGAGAAACCTCCGACAACGTCGACAGTCGAGCGGTGTCCCGGTGGATTTACGCCGGCAGATGATCGATGAAACCAGTGCGCTGATAACATGGGCGCTTGCGGCTCAGGATCAACTGCCCCGGATTCCGACCCGACGGGTCGACGAGGGTGGCTTCACCGCCATCATGCGACATGTGCCCGGCGCACGCGCGATGGCCGACCGTTGGTGGTGGCGGGCACTGAGCGATTACTGGCCGGGTTGAGGGCGGGCGAGGGGGGTTGGTGAATCACCCCAAGGTCCCGCACGCCGTTCTCGGGACGATGGGACCAAGGAGCTACAATGATCAAGGCGCGGATATGGAAAGGTTACCTGCTGCGGATGGGGCTGATGGCCGCCATGGTCGTCTTTTTCTGCGGCTGGTTCTTCTACGACGGTTTCGTGGGTTACCCGTATCAGGCGGCGGTCTACCAGGCATTCGAGGAGCTTCGTGGCCAGGAAGGTGGCCGGGAACCCGCCGCCGGTGTCTGGAACGAGAAGATCGATGATCCCGACTCTGACATCTATGGTTACCCACCCAGTACCGGCTTTGAGAACCCCGGTAGCGACAGGTCAGCCAACGACATCTTCGTCCAGCGCCTGATCGCTTTCATCCTGCTGCCGGTGGCGCTGCTGGCTTCGGGATGGTTTCTGGTCCATCTCGGGCGATGGGTCGCGTGCGATGAACGGGGAGTTCACACCAGCAGCGGCATCCATGTCCCGTTTGACAGCATCAAGCAACTCGACAAGGAACGCTGGGTGCGCAAGGGCATTGCCATCCTCACCTATCACGATGCCAACCGGAAGATCGACCAGCACCTCACGCTCGACGACTGGAAGTACGAGCGCATCCCGACCCGGGCCATTCTGGAAACCATCGAGTCTCACCTCACCGATGAGCAGATCGTGGGCGGTGAGCGCGAGGATGCAGGTATGGACGAGGCGGAACACGCCGATACGGAAAATGCTGCCGGTGATACCGGCCAAAGCGCCGAGTCCTCTGAAACCGATGCCGAGCCAAGGTGATGTGACTGTTTGCGCTTGTGTGCTTGGACCGCTGGAAACCGCGGCGCTGAGGTGGTGACCTGATGTAATACCCGTTGAACTGAGCCCCCGCCCTGTCGCGGTGCTTCACCCGTTGATGACCACCACATCCCCCGCTTGCCTCCCGGCAGCCGTTGAGCCCCACGGGAAAAGCAAATCGTGATTCGTATGGGCCGGTGTCGATACAAGGCCCTTTCTCCCGCGAACCATCAGCACAAAAAAAGACCCCGCGCCAGGCAGCGCGGGGCCGGGGATGGCAGAGACTTCGAGCGATCGGACAGGCGCGGGATCAATACTTGATCGTGCAGCCGTAAGCCTGCGTCCGCTTGAGCAGGGCCGCATCGAGGACGGTGGTCATGTAGTTGTCCGCCTTCTCGATGTCATCGGAGTTGGTCGAACGAATGCTGTCAATGGCGCCGTTGTAAATCAGCTTGCCATCGGGATTGATGATGGCAAACTGCGGCGTGTGGGTCGCCTCGTAGGCGCGGCCGACGGTGCCATCGGCATCGATCAACGTGGCAGTGGACTTGACGCCCTTCTCCTCGATCACCTGGCGCCATCCTTCAGCATCGTTGTAGCCCTGCTTGCCCGGGGCCGAAGAACAGATCGTCATCCAGACGATGCCCTCATCGGTGTAATGCTCCTGCCATTTCTGCATCTGGCCGGGGCGATAGAACTTGACCACGAACGGACAGCCGTGGTTGACCCACTCAAGTACCACGTACTTGCCGCGATAGTCAGAGAGGCTGTGCTCCTTGCCGTCCTGGTCTTCAAGCGTCCATGCCGGCGCTTCAGGCAGACCGGGCTTTTCGTCGCTCTTTTCGGCCTCCTGCGCTTCGTCGGCTACAACCGTCGATTGCGCGGCGATATAGAAGCCGACAGCCCCGATGGCGAGAAGCAGTGAGAGTGTCGCGATGGCCGTTGAACGTCGCTTCATGGCAGTTCCTTTCGTTGGAGTGAGTTGTCGCGGCGAACGGCCACGATCACATCCACCCTGATGTCCCATCAGCTCGACGGAACACCACCCTGTTGGTCAATCCGCCCATGCCACCGTGGCACGGCGCCGGTGGCCATTAAAGCATTGACGTCTGTCTATGTCAATGGTCCGATTGGCAAAATTCGAAGAAGCGCATGAAACGTAACGCCCCGGCTGGGCGCTTGCTACCCCGCTTGGTCCCCTCTTGCCCCAGAACCTGTGGCCCCTGCCCCCCGATTTTCATCATGGCTGCCACGGGGGTGCATGACACGCGCCGCGGAAGACTCTTGCTCCCTCTCCCCTTGGGAGAGGGCTGGGGTGAG
>PUNN01000062.1 GCA_003552605.1 Phycisphaeraceae bacterium | reverse complement strand
GATGGTGTCGCTTGCCGCACCGCTGCGATGATCGCCCCGCGGTTCGCCCCGATGTGCAGCATGGACCTGATGCAGGGGTTGGCCGAACTTGCCACCCGGCACGATGCGCTCATCGCAAGCCATATCGCGGAAACGCTGGGGGAATGCGACCTTGCCGCCGCGGCTCACCGGGGCCTGCCGTACCCCCGCATTTATGAACAGGCCGGGTTGCTCGGGCCGCGGACACTGCTCGGCCACGGCATCCACCTTGATGCCCTGGGCCGGGAGATCCTCGCGCGCACGGGCACGACGATCGTCCACTGCCCGACCGCCAACCGCTTTCTCGGCAGCGGCATGATGAACCGCCCGGCGCTGACCGCGGCGGGCGTGCATCTCGCCCTCGGCAGTGATCTCGGTGCTGGCGGGGAGCGGAGCATGGTCCGCGTGGCCCGGGCGATGCTCGAAGCCGCCCGCGTGTGGGGTCAGCCGCCCTCAGCCGCGCACGCATGGTGGCAAATCACGGTGGGCAACGCTGATGCGCTCGGCTGGTGCAACGCCGGCCGTCTCGCAGCCGGCGCCGAGGCCGACCTGCTGGCCTTGCGTCCGACCGAGGGTTGGGAGCAATGCGCCCACCCACTGGAACGGCTGCTGTTTGCATGGGATGATCGTTGGCTGCGGGCTGCATGGGTCGATGGTCAGCCCGCCTGGCCGCGGAGCGATTGAAATGTCCGAGGCGCTGCTGCGCTATCTGAAAGACCACGATGTCCCATGCCCGGGCTGTGGCTACAACCTCCGTGAAGCCCGGCAGTCGGAATGCCCGGAATGTGGCCGGACCATCCGCCTGTTGGTCGTGCGGGAGGGGCCGTCGCTGGTGCCGTGGGGCTTGCTTCTGATCGGTGTGGCGCTGATGGGCGGGCGGGGGTTCGAGGCATGGTTTTACCTGCTGCACCCGTATTTCTCACTTGATCTGATGCAACAGCACTGGACACAGGTGCTGCGGCTGGCCATCCACCTCGCCGGCCCGATCGCCGCGGTCATGGTGCTGTTGGCGCGGCGGCCGTTGACGCAGCAGGTGAGCATGCCGATGCAGTGGAGCATTGGCATCGGGGCCTTCCTGATTGGCCTGTTCACCCCCCTGCTATGGCTGGTTTCCTGACATGGCCGCAACCACAGGCCGGCGGATGGGCCGAGCCCTCGCCACTACCAACACGGTGCTCCCGGCACGAGGATCAAGGACAGAATGCCATGGCCCAGGACCTGATCCAGTACATCGCGCTTCACGGTGCCCGTTGTCCCACCTGCGGTCGACATATGCGCCGGACAGAAAAGGGCGACTGCCCGCACTGCGGCAAGCCCATCCACCTGCTGGTGGTCTACCGCGAGCGGGATCCGGTGACGCCCTGGTCCCTGACCGCGGCGTCCCTGGCTTTCGCCGGCAGCTATGGGGTATATCAATGGATCAAACTGCTCACCGGCGGCCTGCTGGATGCAGATGATGCCACCTGGCCCCGGGTGCTTGGCACCGTCATTGCCATGACCGCCGTATTCGCCGCTCCGCTCGTGCTCGCGGCCCACCGCACCCTCATCAACCGGACCACACTGCTCATGCAATGGGGCATCACCCTCATCGCCATCGCCATCGCCGTGGCTGTGCCAGCGCTGTGCCAGGCGCATTGACGCGATTGCCACGGCGAGACAGAGCCCGCCTGGCCCCATGGCCCACCGGCCACTCTTGTGGCTCGGCCGCTGACCGTCACAGGGTGCATGACATGCGCTGCGGGGGATTTTTCTCCCTCTCCCGAGGGGAGAGGGAGCGAGAGCCTTCCGCGGTGCGTGTCATGCACCCACCGTCACACCCGCCGTGCCCAAGAGTGTGACCGGGCTGTCGGTATCGCGTATAGTCCCGGTACGGTTTCCGCCCGGGCACGGCGATGTCCCGCGGCCGCCGCAATGAAAAGGAGTCGAGTCGGTATGAAGATCCTTCTGGCCAATCCCCGCGGCTTCTGTGCCGGCGTCGAAATGGCCATCGACACTGTGCAGGAGGCGCTGGATATCGTCGGCCCTCCGCTCTATGTCTACCACGAGATCGTCCACAACCGTCACGTCGTCGAGCGTTTCGTCCGACAGGGTGTGATCTTCGTGGATGATGTCGATGAAGTGCCGCCCAACGGGACCATCGTCTTCAGCGCCCACGGCGTCAGCCCGGAGGTGCGGCGGCGGGCGCGCCAGCGGAACTGCACCATGATCGATGCCACCTGCCCGCTCGTGACCAAGGTGCACATGGAAGCCATCCGCTACGCGCGCCAGGGCTACCACATCCTGCTTGTGGGCCATGCCGGCCACGATGAGATCGTCGGCACGGTGGGCGAAGCGCCCGAGGCCATTACGATCGTCGAGTCGCCCGAGGACGTCGACCGCCTGCCGTTCACGCAGGAAGATAAGCTCGCCTATCTGACCCAGACCACACTGAGCATGGATGATGCCATGGCCATCATCAGCGCGATCCGGAAGCGCTATCCCCAGGTGAAGGACCCACCGAGCGAGGACATCTGCTATGCCACGACCAACCGCCAGCACGCGGTGCGCATGATGGCGCCGAAGGCCGATCTCGTGCTCGTCGTCGGCTCGCGCAACAGTTCCAACAGCGTCCGACTGACCGAGATATCCGAAAGCAGCGGTACGCCCGCTCACCTTGTCGATGATGTCAGCGAAATCCGCCACGAATGGTTCGACGGTGTCGACATCGTCCTTGTCACCGCCGGCGCTTCAGCCCCCGAGCACCTTGTCCAGGAAATCATCCAGAACCTGACTGATCGCTATGACGGCGAGGTGGATGCCACCGACGGTGTCAAGGAAGACATGGTGTTCTCATTACCCGTCAGCCTGCGCGTGCTGAAGCAGGAGCATACCGGCACCGCGTGAATTGGCCGGCACCGTCTCGTACCCATGCCGCATAACGCCCGTATTTCTGCGCCGTGGCCGGGGTTCGCCCTTCACTCGACGGCTTCATCAAGCTGGATGATCTCGTCGAGCCGGAACTGATCCATCAGTGCTTCGAGGTTGAACTGCCCGGGATTGAGCCGGCGACGGCCGGGGGTCGGGTCGATGTCGCGAAGCTGGACGATCAACTCATCCGTGGTCCCGAGCACCCGGATGTCAACCCGCCGCGGGATCACCGGGTACTCCCACGACTCGCGGCCGTCCATCGACACCGCCAGTGGCTCAGTCAGTATGGCCTTGACCACGCTCCAGCCGCGGACATCGACCAGGTCCACCCGCATGGGCAGGGCATCTTCGTGGTCGACGACCACACGGAACCGACCATGACCGGGCTCGATCACGTAACCCCGCCAGACCGGGTCCCAGGTGATGCGCCCCGGCTCGGCGGGGTCGACCTTCAGCACGCCCAGCAGGCGCGGCAGATCGCGCGGCTGAACGGGAAGGGCAAGTTGTTTCGTCCCGGGCATACCCACCGTGGCATGATGGCCCCAGTAGAGGGTCTTGCTCTCGTAGAGGTCGAACAGCCAGTAGCGCTGCTCATCCGACCCAAGCCACATGATCGTGCCCACCCCCGGGGCCGACGAGCCGATCGGCACCGCCACCTTATCCGGCAGGTCGAGGATGACATTGCTGCGGTCGGCCCGCTCCCACCGCCGGCGATCGTTCTCCTCCCATTGCACGGTAACCGTCGCCCGGCTCCACAATCGCTCGAGTTGCTCGATATGGCGATTGTGTCGATGAGCCAGTTCCTCGTAGCTCGGCTTCTTCGCAGGGGGCGGGACCACATCCCACTCCAGCGGCGTCAGCGCCCGCGGCGGCTTGCATCCGCTCAGTCCGCTCACAAGCACGAACCCGAGCATGGCCAGCACAGCGAGACAAACATATCGAGCGGCCATCAGCCTCATCAGAGTTCGGCCTCCAGCACCTCGCCAAGTTGCTCCGTGACCTGTCGGATACGGTCTTCATCGAGGTGGGGGTTGAGCATTTCAAGGCGCTCATCCTCCCCTTTTACTTTCAGCAGCCAGTGTTCCGCCGTGCCATCGCCACCGGCGGAGGCGGCATTGCCATCAGCGGCGCCATCGGCATCCTGCGAAATCGGCCGCCGCTCGCTCCCCTCGTACTGCAACAGCTTCTTGCGCATCAGTATCAGCCCCAGAACGAAGCGGAATGCCAGCCGGTCCGGTTCATCGGTGTCGGCAAGCTGCCGGAACAGGCTCAGCAGCACCGAGTCATCGACAAACAGCCGCTTCTTCTCGTTGGGTTGGGCGACGGTGGCCTTCCAGTAGCCGAACATCCGATCGGGCCGGTTGCCCAGCTGCCAGGCGTCCATCGAGACATCCAGCCGCCGCAGGCCAAGGCCACCACCGGCACGGGCTGCTTCATTGCCCGAGGCGGCGGCCTCTTCAGACGGGTCGAACTCGATCAGTGTCGCCATGTACGCTTCACCGGGTTCGAGCTTTCGCCCTGTGAATGCACATTGGCCCGTCGGCCGGGCGATGTCGTAGGTGGGGGTGTTGAACTGCGTCATGGGGACTCAGGGGACAGGCGAATCGTCAATTCTCGAGCGTTACATCGAGTTGTCGCGCGGCCGCGCGGGCCGTCTGACTGATGAGCGTGGCAATGGTCATGGGGCCCACACCTCCGGGCACCGGCGTAATCCAGCCGGCCCGGGCCGCGCAGGGATCGTAATCCACATCACCAACGTTGCCTTCGTTGTACCCGGCATCCACAACCACGGCCCCGGGGCGGATCCAGTCCCCTTGGACGAACCGCGGCCGGCCTACGGCCGCGACCACGAGGTCGGCCTCCGAGACCACCTGTCCAAGCTCGCGCGTGCGGCTGTGGCAGATGGTCACCGTGGCATTGGCCCCGAGCAGCAGCATGGCCATGGGCTTGCCAAGTATCGGGCTGCGGCCGATGACCACCGCGCGCCGGCCGGCCGGGTCGATGCCGTAATGAGCAAGCAGGGTCATGATCCCCCCTGGCGTACATGAGGCAAAGCCCGCTCCACCGAATGCCATCGCCCCGAAACTCGCCACCGTCACCCCATCCACATCCTTTTCCGGCCGGATCGCATCGAACGCGCGGCGTTCATCCACCTGCTTTGGCACTGGATGCTGGAGCAGGATGCCGTGGACCTGCTCGTCACGGTTGAGCCGGTCGATGGCCTCGAGCACCTCACCGGTCGAAGCGGTGTCGGGCAGTTCGATCCGCATCGAGCGCATCCCCACCGCCTCGGCACGTTTACGCTTCATCCGGGTGTAGGTCACGCTTGCCGGGTCGGCCCCGACGAGCACGGTGGCGAGGCCGGGAACCTGCCCCGTCGCCTCGCGGATCGCCTCGACCTGCCGGGTGGTCCGCTCAAGGACCTCGGCGGCGACCGCCTTACCATCAAGAATCTGTGCGGTGCTGTGCTGCATGGCCGGCGATTATAGGTGAAAGCGGCTGCCGGGATGCCGGGCGGCGCCCGTGCGAATCGGGCCGTCGCGACCCCCGCTGCCGCGAGCAAGGCGCCACGCGGGGGAGCAGCCGGGAAGTTCGCTGCACATAAGCCGCGCCATTCCAGAGGCGCCACTCCTGATCGCCCCACGGCGCCGGCTCGTCTTCACCGCTGGCGGTGTATCATGCCCCGGAGGCAGCGCGGCCGGCGCGGTGTCCCCTCCCATGTGCCAAGCCCCACCCTGATTTTTACTTATGAACCTCACCCCCCGCGAGATCGTTGCCCAGCTCGACCACTACATCATCGGCCAGGCCGAAGCCAAACGCGCCGTCGCCGTGGCCATCCGCAACCGGTGGCGCCGGCGCCAGCTCGAACCGGAGATGGCCCGGGAGGTGTACCCAAAGAACATCGTCATGGTCGGCCCCACCGGTGTGGGCAAGACCGAGATCGCCCGGCGGCTGGCCAAGCTGACCGATGCACCGTTCATCAAGGTCGAGGCGAGCAAATTTACTGAAGTCGGTTACCACGGGCGCGACGTGGAATCCATGATCCGTGACCTGCTCGACCAGGCAATGAGCATGGTCCGGGCTCAGCAGGCCGAGCAGGTGAAAGAGAAGGCGCGCGAGGCGGCGAACGAGCGGCTTGTCGACCTCATGCTGCCCGCACCGAGCTACGACAGCACCGTCCGTCAGGGCATGATCGAGCCGGACCAGTCCGAGGAGCGACGTCAGCGCGCCCGGGACCGGCTGCGTACCTCGCTCGATGCCGGCCAGCTTGAAGAGCGCGAGGTCGAGATCAGCATCACGCAGAAGCCGCAGGCATCGGCGATGTTCGCCAACATGGGCCTCGATCAGATGGACCCGGAGATGGCCAACATGTTCGAGCGGCTGCTGCCGGAAAAGACACAGCGCCGCCGCGTGAAGGTCAGTGAGGCCAGGCAGATTCTCATCGAGCAGGAGACCGAGAAGCTGCTTGAGCGCGACAAGATCGTCACCGAGGCCATCGCCCGCACCGAGCAGAACGGCATCATCTTTCTCGATGAGATCGATAAGATCGCCACTGCCGAAGCTGCCGCCGGCGGCCGCGGCGGCGCGGATGTCTCGCGCCAGGGTGTGCAGCGCGACCTGCTGCCGATCGTGGAAGGCTCAGCAGTAACCACCCGGCACGGCATCGTCCACACCGACCACATTCTCTTTGTCGCAGCCGGGGCCTTCCACAGCGCGGCGGTGAGTGACCTGATGCCCGAGCTTCAGGGGCGATTTCCGATCCGCGTCGAGCTTGCCGCACTGACCCGCGACGACTTCGTCCGCATCCTCACCGAGCCCGGCAACGCGCTGACCCGCCAGCAGGAGCACCTGCTCGGTGTGGAAGGGCTGAATGTCCGGTTTGAAGATGCCGCAGTCGATGCCATCGCCGACATGGCGGCGCAGGCCAACGCGGACATGGAGAACATCGGCGCCCGTCGGCTGATGACGATCGTGGAAAAAGTCTTTGAACAGGTCAATTTCGATGCCCCCGACCGCGTCAGCGCGGGCGATACATCCTTCACCGTCACCGCCGACTTCGTCCGCGAGCAGGTCTCCCCCATCCTCAAGGACCAGGACCTGTCACGCTTCGTGCTGTGATCGACCGGCCGGGGCACGAAGCGGGATGGCCAGCATGTGCCCCTGCCCGAGACACGGCGGGCAGAAGAGATGAAAACCCGCGCGATGTTGGATCACATGCGTTCGACAGATCCCTTCGCGTGGCGAGGTTCGAGCGGATTGGCATGAGGGGTTTGTGTCAGAGGTGTTCGCTCAACCCATCATGCTGAACTTGCCGCATGAATGGGTGATTGAGGGCTGCCACGGATTCAACGGCGCGACTCATCGGAAACCTCTTCTTCCTCCTCATCGCCTTCCTCATCCTCGTATTCTTCATCATCATATTCACCATCATCTTCTTCGTACTCATATTCGTACTCCTCATCTTCTTCCGCCTCATCCTCCTCCTGCTCACCGTCCGCTTCTTCCTCTAACTCCTCATCTTCGAGGCCGGCAACTTCACCATCGCCGTCTTGAGCTTCAGTTCCGACTGTTTCCGTGTTGCCATGCACCTCGACGGCAGCTTCGGCTTCAGCCTGCGCCTTGAGCTCTTCCCATTCAGCGAGCGTGATGTTGCACTCACGGGCCTGCGAGCCTTTGTAATCGCCGAGGATGCCGGCCTGCGCCATCTGCTCGATCAGCCGGCTTGCCCGGGCGTAGCCGATGGCGAGCCGGCGTTGAAGCAGTGAGACGCTGCCCCGCTGCGACTCGAGGATGATCCGCACCGCATCCTCGAAAAGCTCATCCCGTTCTTCAAGCTCACCGGCCATCTCGTCACCGCCCTTGATCTGCACAAGCTGAGGCTCAAAGCTCTGCTCGGCCACGGTCTTGAGGAACTTGACCACGCGGCGGATCTCGATGTCATCCACGAGCGTACCCTGGGCGCGGAAGAGCTTGCTTGAGCGCGGTGAGAGAAACAGCATGTCCCCCTGGCCGAGCAGCAGTTCCGCCCCCTTCTGGTCGAGCACGATTCGCGAATCGAGACCGCTGGCCACCTTGAACGACACGCGACAGGGCATATTGCCCTTGATCAGGCCCGTCACCACGTTCGCCTGCGGCCGCTGCGTGGCGAGGATGAGGTGGATGCCCACCGCCCGCGCCTTCTGCGCAATGCGGACAATGTGGTTCTCGACCTCCTTGTTGGTCAGCATCAGGTCGGCAAGCTCATCAATGACGAAGACAAGGTAGGGCAGCTTCCGCGGGATACGGGCCTCTTCTTCAGCCGTGGCCGGCTCGAAGCGCTCCTTGAGCTGCTCCCACTCGAGGCTGTTGTAGCCGGCGATGTCGCGGACGCCGGCTTCCATCAGCAACTCGTAGCGTTCATCCATCTTGCCCACGGCCCATTCGAGGATCGACGCCGCCTTGCCCATCTCCGTCACCACCGGGCACATCAGATGCGGGATATCCTTGAACAGGCTCATCTCGACCATTTTCGGGTCCACGAGCACCATCTTCAGCTCATCCGGCCGACGGGTGAACATGAAAGACATGATGATCGAGTTCATGCACACGCTCTTGCCCGAGCCGGTGGTGCCGGCGATGAGCATGTGCGGCATGGCTGACAGGTCCTGGATCAGCGGGTTGCCCGAGGCATCCTTGCCGAGGAACATCGGCAACTTCATCTTCCGCACGTTCTCGGGGTCCGCTCCCATCAGCTCCTTGAGGCGTACTTTCTCCTTCTTGAGGTTGGGCACCTCGATGCCGATGGTGTCCTTGCCGGCGGTGTTGGGCACAATGCGGATGTTCTGCGCCTTGAGCGCACGGGCCACATCGCTGGCTACCGCCTGGATGCGGTTGACCTTCGTTCCCGGTGCGAGTCGCACTTCGAAAAGCGTGATGACCGGGCCGGAGTCGATGCCCACGACCTCGCCCTCGATGCGGAACTCACTCAGCGCTGACTCCAACGCCACCGCCTGCTCCCGAACGATGCGTTCCATCTCCTGCGTGAAGTTGCTCTCCGGCTCCTCGAGGGTGTCGAGGCCGGGGAACTTGTAGCCGCTGAAATCAGGCTGGCGGATGGGCTCGGAAGTCTTCTTCCCGCGCGGCGCGAAGTTGATCGGCATCTGCCTTATCTTGGCCCGCAGTGCATCGGCATCGAAGGCCTTGCGGCTCTCGTTGTAAGTGGTGGCCGCCTCGTGAGCGGCCTCGCTGGCCTCGGCCTCTTCACCCTCTTCATCCTCCACATACTCGTATTCATGCTCATCCTCACCGTCCGGGCCATCCGCCGCCGCCGAGACATCATCGGCCATGGCCCCCTGCTCCGCCGCGCTGCGGCCGCCCCTGCTGCGACGGCCGCGCGCGCCGGTCGCAGCGCCGGCGACCGGTTCTTCCTCATCCCCATCGCGCTCGGTGTCTGCGGTGGCGGTGATGTGGTCATCGAGGTCGTGCAAACGGTATTTCGCCTTCGCCGCCTCTCGGCTGCGCCGCAGCCATGCCAGCAGCGGCGCCAGCGGGTTCATCCATCGCAACCAGCCGAACCGGGGCGGGCGAATCTCCCGCAGCAAGG
>PUNN01000050.1 GCA_003552605.1 Phycisphaeraceae bacterium | reverse complement strand
TCATAGGCGCTCGCGGCGGCCTCCCAGTCCAGCCCCGCATCATCCGGAACGTGCCTGGTGTCAATGTCACGAATCAGCGGACGGGGGAAATGCGCGGTGCCATACCCGAGGCTGATCAGCGGCATGATCTCAAGGGCATTGAGCTTCCCGATGATGCCATCGGGCACGCCGAGCCAGGGCAGCGCGGTGTCGAAGGCGTAGTTGTCCCACTGGACCATCGGGCCATCGGGATCATCGATGATTCGCTTGCGGAAGGCCTCGAAGTCCTCGCGGGAGGCGATCCGGCCCCAGGTTCCAGGCTCGACGGAGCGGCGGCGGAGCGTCTGCTCGGGGTGGAACTCCCGGGCCACCGTGATGCCACTGTCGGCCACCCAGTCCCAAAGGTTGGTGGATTCATGGTGGTCCTGGACCTCGATGTTGACCCCGAAACGGACCGGTGTCCGGCCCCTTACCTGCTGGCGCAGAACGATGATGCTGTGGTCTTTCATGGGCCACAGGATATCGGGATGGGGCCGCACCTGGAGGGGGCGAGAGCGAGGGCAAGCGCATAGTAGTCTGCGGGCCATGGCCATCGGCTGCGGGCACCCCCGGAAGCCGCTGGCCATGCCGCCAAGTTTGGCAGATCCATGCGTTCGCCCCGGGGCGAGAGAGATTCGAACGGCAGCAGTGTCCGATGAAGGCAGCGAATTTTGCTCGATGATAAAGCCACCGCGAAGTCGGGTGAGCCGGAGGTGGGCCCAGGACAATCGCATGGAGGGGAGGATGGCCTGGCGCCTGGTCATCGGTTGCCGCAGCCAATGGCCATGAGGCCCCGTGACCGCCGGGCGAACGCATGCAGCATGGGTGGCATGGTCAGCAGCCGTCTTCGGCTGATAGCCATGCGGCAAACCCGCTTTTACGAGCCTGCATGGCCATCGGCTGCGGACACCCCCGGAAGCCGCTGACCATGCCCTCCTGTTTCGCACCTACATGCGTTTGCCCTGCCCGTGACCGCCGGGGCGGGCCATGGCCATCAGCCGAAGACGGCTGCTGACCATGCCACCCGGGACTACATGCGTTTGCCGGGGGCCGGGGTGGCGTCGGTGGGGTGGGGCGGCTAGGATTGGCGATGGCCGTCGCAGTCGTGGCGGCCTGTGACGACGCGTACAAGCAATCGACAACCCGCAACCGAAGGAGCGTCCCATGTTCCGTACCTCTTTCCTGACCGCTGTGCTTGGACTGTTCGTTGCCGGGGCTGTGCTGACCGGTTGTGACGCCGCGACTGGTGATGAGTCGTACATCAAGTCCGAACCGATTGCCGTGGATACGAGCGTGCCCGATGAGCTTCGCTCCTGCTGTGATGACCCGGCCGGCCCCAAGCCCGAGGTCGCCCAGTCCCGTGAAGTGGACCAGCCGGGCATGCCACAGCAGCCCGAGAGCAGCGAAGTCGAGCCGGTCTACGCCGCGGATTCGCAATGCTGCGAGGGTGATCACCCTCGCCCCAACGTCGGCGGTTACAACGGCCATCCGGTCGCCGAGCATGATTGCGCCGAGGGCGGATGCGACATGAAGGTCGCCGCGGCGAGCGACAAGGCCGACTGCGACGGGACCGACTGTGCGAAAGCCTGTTGTGAGAAGGCGCGCTGCGACAAAGAGAAGGGCGACTGTGATGAGGACAAGGCCTGCCCGACCCTCGCCGTCAGCCACGAGGCAGAAGAGGCTGCCACCTGCTGTGGCGGCGATCATGGCCAATCCCCGGTAACGGACCGCTGAGCACACGGCCACACACGATACCCACCTGCCCCACCCATGCCCCGGCCCGGCGCCGGGGCTTTTCAATTTCCGGCCGCGGCGAGGGCGCGGCGACGGGGAGGACATGGGTGACTGCTCTCGCGGGCCATGCTACCCCCGCACGGACCGCGCTTTATCCCCGCACGGCTGCATGACACCCGCCGCGGGTGGGCAAGGGGTGGCATGGTCAGCGGTCGTCCGCGGCCGATGGCCATGCGGTTCCGGGGGTTCCGGGGGTTCCGGGGGTTCCGGGGGTTCCGGGGGTTCCGGGGGTTCCGGGGGTTCCGGGGGCCCCCTGGGACTCGCATGGCCATCGGGCTGAAGACCCCCGGAAAGCCCGCTTACACAGCCAGCCTACTCGCTTGGAAGCATAAGACGGTCGCGGAAAATGTCATGCACCCTCCCCGCACCACACAATGCCTCGCCATGTGAGGCGGTACCTGCCCACCGCTATCATGGTCGCCCCGCCTTGCTGCTTTGTGCCGTTTCCCCCGAGTCAGCATGATCGCCATCCGCGCCCAGTTCGTTTTCGCGTTCGCCGTCATGGGCTGCCTGCTGCCGTATCTATCGGTGTATCTCGAGAAACAGCAGGGGCTCGGCCGGGATCAGATCGGGGTGATCAACTCGACGCAGGGCATTGCCATTCTTCTTTCGCCCATCATCATCACCGCCCTCGCCGACACGCGTTTCGATGCCCGGCGGCTGATGATGGCAATCTTCCTGCTCAGTGCCGTCGCGACGCTGCTTGCGGCCAACGTCGAGGGCTTTCTGTGGATTTTCGTGGCGATGGCGATGCATTCGCTGGTCTTCGTGCCCGTGCTCAACCTCGAGGATGCCATTCACTTTGGCTACCAGGAACGGCGCCGAAGTGCCAGCCTGCCCGTGGTGCCGTACCACCGCATCCGCGTGTGGGGCACCATCGGCTTCATCGTGCCGAGCGCGGTGCTGTACGTGCTGATGAACCCGGACTTCGGGTTGGGGCTGACCACCCGGGCGGCGCTTTTCGCCGCGGCGATGTTCGCCATCGCCGGTGCGATCAACACGCGGATGCTGCCGGATCCGAAGCTTCGCCAGCGTCCGGCGCAACAGGCGGATCCCGATGCTCGGCGTCTGCCCACGTTTCGTGCACTGAGCGCCCTGCTGCATCGGCCGGTGCTGGTGTTCTGCATCGCCATGTTCCTGGCACAGGTGTCGCAGGCGGCGTTCTACGGCTTCTTCCCGATCTATCTCAGCGAGCTTGGTGTGGCTGATCAGTGGCTCGGACCGATCACGAGCATCGGGGTGGTGGTCGAGATCGGCTACATGCTCGCTTTCGGCTTTCTACTGCGCAAGTTCGGGCTGAAGTGGCTGATGGTGCTCGGCATCGGGACGATCGTGCTGCGCTCACTGCTGCTGGCGGCCTGGCCGGCGGTGGGCGTGGCCGTGGCACTGATGCTGGTTCATGGCCTGGCGGTGATCATCTCGCACGTGGCACCGCAGGTGTATGTCAACAGCCGGGCTGGGCCGGGCTTCCGCGGCTCGATGCAGGGGCTGTACACCATGCTGGTCATGGGCGCCGGGCGGCTGGTCGGCGCCCCGCTGGCCGGTGTGATCGCGGGCGAGAACCTTGCGGACCTGCGAACGCTATTTGCCTGCGCTGCGGGGTTGTCACTGGTGGCGGCACTGCTGTTCATCTTCGCCTTCCACGACACCACGACCTCCACAACGTCTGACAAGTCCGAGGCATCAGGTGTGGACGATGAAGTCGATGAAGGAAGCTCAACCGCGGACACCTGATCGGCAAGCACGGACAGGCGGTCCCATCCGGCCGCGACAGCAAGCATCCGTGCATCCGACATCCCATCGACACCGTGGGCGGGTGCCGCCGCGAGCGATTTATTTTCAGTCGTATCGGCGCAGTCGGGCCGCGAGGGTCTGCTTCAGCGCGATGACCCGCTCTCGCATCAATTCAGTGGCATGTTCGGGCGCGAGTTCGAGCAGTTGCTCCGGCTCGATCGGTTTGTCGAACATGAGCCCGATCCGGCCGGTGCGCGGCAGGGCCTGGCCGCGCGGCCAGGCGGCGTGACTGCCTTCGATCGCCACAGGCACAATGCGCGGGCGTGCCCGGCGGATAAGCAGCATCAGCCCGCTCTTGAATGGCAACACCTGTCCATCCGGACTTCGCGTGCCTTCAGGATAAACCAGCACCGTCGAGCCGGCATTGAGCAACTGGATGCAACGCTTGACCGCGCGCATGTCCGCCTCACCGCGCGCGAGCGGCACGGCGTGAATCCAGTCCAGCACCCAGCCAAGCCCCGGTTGCCAGAGGCTCTTTCTTGCCAGCGGGTGAAACAGCCGCCAGTGCATGACGTAGCCGAACACGGCGGGGTCGAGAAAGCTCTGGTGGTTGCCGACGAACAGCACCGGCCCTTGATCAGGCACATCATTCAGGCCCCACGCCCGGACGCGCCAGGCCAGCACCATGGGAACCATCGTGGCGAAGTGGGCCATCCGGTAGAACCCCCGCCGCCACCACAGGCCCGGCATCACCGGTGGGTGGCCGGCCGATATCGAAAGCGAACGTGCGGGCCCATCGGATGCTGCTTCACGGTCCGTGGCGGCCCCGTCCTGCTCGGCGGCCTGCGCACTCATGCTCCGCTGCCCACCGGCTGGGTCGGGCCGTTGCACATGCGCTGTCGTACGATCTCGGCCAGTCGCGACACCACCTGCTGAAAGGTCATTTCGGAAGTGTCGATTCGCACCGCATCATCCGGACAGACCAGCGGACCATCGCTGCGCTGATGGTCACGCTGATCGCGGCGGAGAAGCTCGGCGTAGACTTCCTGCTCATCAACCTGCTCGCCGATTTCCTGAAGCTCCAGCGCCCGCCGCCGCGCCCGGACGGTGGGGTCGGCATCGAGGTAGAACTTCACATCGGCATCAGGAAAGACAACCGACCCCTGGTCACGTCCTTCCGTGACCAACCCGCCGCGCTGGGACGCCAGCCGGCGCTGGGCATCGACCAGCACCTGGCGGATTTCCGGAAGCACGGCCACATCGCTGACAGCGACGCGGACATCGGCATCGCGCAGCCGGTCGGCAATGAGTTGGCCATCGACGATGAGCCGGGGCGGGTCGCTGTTCCAGTCCACCTCCAGGGTCATCCGCTGTGTCAGCTCGGTCACCCGCCGCGGCTGCATGGCCGGATCGAGCCCACTGTCGAGCGCCCGTGCCGCCACAGCCCGGTACATGGCGCCGGTATCGAGGTAGCTCAGCCCCAGTTCCCGCGCCAGGTGCCGGGCCACGCTGGACTTACCGCTGCCGGCCGGCCCGTCGATGGTGACAATCGTGTTCGCCATGACCGCAGTTTAACAAGCCAGCAGAGATGCGCCCTCGCCCATGCCGCGCCGCCGCGGGCGAGCGGGTGCGGACGGGTGGCCCGATGACACCGCAAATGGCGCATTCCTCACCGTTGCGCTCGCCGCGATTGCGGTGATTCTCTCACAAGAGCCTTTGCTCCATGATGGCCAGGGCCTGATCCCGATACGCCGCGGCACCCGTGCCGTTCCGCCGGCGGGCGTGTTCGATGACGATGTATTTCTGAAGCTCGTAGAGCAGATAGAACACCCGCCGCGCGGCCGCCGCCTCATCGCCCCGCCGCGGATCCTCCCCCGTGCCGTAGCCTCGCCAGAAGTCCGGGGTCGAGATGCCGCAGTAGTCGAGCACGGCGAACTCGATCTCGACATCGCCCCACAGGGCCCGATCCCAGTCCAGCAGGCCGCAGAGACGCCCCGCCTCGTCCACGAGGATGTTCTGTGCCCAGACGTCCATATGCAGCAGTGAGGCGCGTACGGGCCGGTCAAAGGTCGAGCGATATCGCCCCACCAGGCCGCGCACGGTCTCGGCCTCGGTGGCGTTGTACTGACCGGTCGCCTCGATGTCGTCGATCAGCTTCGACCACATGACCTCGAACGCATCGGCCCAGCACGATCGGGCCGGCATCGGCCGATGCTCGCCAAGGTATCCGTACTGTGTCGCTTGGATGGCATGCACATCCGCGAGACAGCGCCCCACATGTTCAAGGATCGGTGCCGGGTCCACACCGCGTGCCGCCGACAGCGGTCTGCCCGGCAGGCGCTCGAGCAACAGCCAGTCGCGATCGATCACCTGCCGCGAATCGTCAAAGGCGATCACGCGGGGCACTGGCACCTCCGTGCGATTGCGCAGCAGCGCGTGGAGGGCCGGTTCCTGCTTCATCATGCCCCGTTCGTAAAAGAGCATGGGCGTTTTGTCCGAGGGGGCCACGCGAAGCACGAACTGCTGCCCATCGGCGGTGACAAACCACGAATCGTTGAAATGGCCGGTGGGGATTGGCTCGAAGCGCGGCGGGGCATCTGCATCGGGCAGGTGGGGTTGGATGGCGGGCAGGATTGTTTCAGTGTCGAGCATGACAAACCGGCCTCCTCTCGCCCCCGCCGCCGGGAGGCGGCGGGCGGGCTGAGGCCGATGATTGTAAACGCTTGCGCCGGCATGGCTTGCCCGAGCCCGGGGCCCGGTTCTCCCTGCTCCGCACCGCCGCAATTGTTAGCCCCTACGCCGACAGGAACCGTGGAGTGCGACGATGAGCCAAGGGGCCCGGCTCGGACGGGTAAAGCATTCGCTGACCCTATGGCGCGGTGCCGGCGGGTTCCCGCGATGCCACTTGTGCGCTTGCGGCCGAGGGCGGATCATAGCTGGGGTGAACCCATCCGGATCAGCGGATATAGTGCCCGCCTTGCCAGAGTCCGCCGCGCCGGCGGCAACGAACCGCGCCACCGTGGCGCCGCCTGAAGCACGATGTTTGACGATCTACTCAAGATGCTGTTGCAGGTTGTGGGTGGCCTGGGCATCTTCATGCTCGGCATGAAGTTCATGTCCGAGGGCATGCAGGCCGTAGCCGGCAATGCCCTCCGCCGCATGATCAGCCTTGTGACTGGTAACCGGCTGCTGGCCACGGGGACGGGCACGGCAGTGACACTGCTGGTGCAGTCGTCCACCGTGGCCACGGTGATCGTGGTCGGCCTTGTCAATGCTGGGCTGATGCAGCTCAAGCAGGCGGTCGGGGTGATCATGGGCACCAACATCGGGACCACGATCACCGGCTGGGTTCTGGTGCTCAAGCTCGGTCAATACGGCCTGCCGCTGCTGGGGCTGGCGGCGCTGGTCTACATCTTCGCCCGGCGGGACCGCATCCGCTTCATCGCCATGGCGCTGATGGGGCTGGGGATGATCTTCTTCGGCCTCGAGCTGATGAAGGATGGGGTCTACGACCTGCGCGAAGCCGAATGGTTCCAGCAGGCATTCAAGCTGTTCGCCGCGGACAACTACTTCGGCATCTTTCTCTGCGTGATCCTCGGCTGTGTGCTCACATTCATGGTCCAGAGCAGCAGCGCCACCCTCGGCATCACCATCAGCCTCGCCAGCACCGGGGCGATTCCCTTTGACACGGCCCTCGCGGTGGTGCTGGGCAGCAACGTCGGCACGACGATCACGGTCATGATCGCTGCGATCGGGGCCAACACCAGCGCCCGGCGGACGGCCTACGCCCACGTCATCTTCAACCTCGTGGGCGCTTTGTGGATGGCGATCCTTCTGCCGCTTTACCTGCCGCTGATTCAGGTGATCCTCGAGGCGATGTACGGGATGGGCCCGGCCGAAGCCGCGGCGGCAGACCCCGGTGATTCACGGGACCTGCGAACCGAAGCGATGATCACCGCCGGCATCGCGATCACCCATACCACCTTCAACGTGGTCAATACCATCCTCTTTCTGCCTTTCCTCGCCCCGTTTGTCCGCCTGTTGATCTGGCTGGCACCCGATCCACGGACGAAGGAGGTCTCGCGGCTTCGTCACCTCGATGCCCGGGCCGTCGATGCCCCCGTGCTCGGGGTCGAGCAGAGCCGCGGTGAGGTGGTGCAGATGGGCCGCGGTGTGGTCAAGATGGCCGAGTGGACGAAGACACTGGCCTTCAACGGCCCGCCGGATGAGAAGCTCGTTCAGAAGACCTACAATCGCGAGCAGATTCTCGACAACATGGAGCGGGAGATTGTCGCGTTCCTCACCGATGTGCTCGATGGCACCGTGCCCCACTCCGTGGCCGAAGAAGGTCGCCAGCAGTTGCGCATCGCGCACGAGTACGAGTCGAGCAGCGACCTGCTGTCCACCGTGTTGAAGAACTATCTCCGCCTTCGCGAGCGCAAGCTCGAACTGTCAGCAGAGCAGCGCCGCAACCTCGAAGAGGTTCACGAGAAGCTGATCCGCTACCTGCGCCATGTGAGCGATGCCTACGAGAACCGCCGCCGGCCCGATGACAAATGGGTGCTCGGGATCAACGGTGAGATCAAGGACAGGATCAAGCACCTCCGTGAAGAGCACATCAATCAGCTTGTTGATTCTTCGATGGACCCGGGGCTGAGCATGATCTATACCTCGCTGCTGACCGATTACCGCCGCATTACCGCCCACGCGCGCAACGTCTACGATGCCATCGTCGGCACCAAGGCGCGACCGGTGGACTGACCGGCAGGCAAAGTGTATCACGTGGCATCATGACCATCGCTGCGATCGCGCGGCCCGGGCCTGTCACCGCCGCATTTGCGATCCGCATCGCGATCGAGCCACTTGCCTTCCTGCGCGAGCCGGTGATGAAAGGCCATCATCCGCCACATCCACTCGATGCACCGCCCGGGTGTCATCTTGAGCAGGGGCGTTTTCAGGTGCCCTTCCATCCGCTCATCACGGTGATCCGGTGATGCCGGGCTCGCCGGTCGATCGGCAACGCGGATGACGTTGGGCCCGGATTGGCCAGGAGCCGGCCGCAAGTCGAATCGGCTCCTCGACGCCGTGGGCTTCCTGAAGTCTATGGGTGGGGGGCCGAGTGCGGCTCTTGATGCCACTGCCCCGCCATCATCTCCTTCAGATGGGCGCGGATGGCGGGACCGGTATCCTCGCGGCGGAGGGCGTAATCGAGGAAGCACCGGGCGTATTCAACGCGGTTGCCAATGTCATACCGACGCGCCTGCCAGGCAAGAGCAAACATCGGCTGGCGCTGGGCGAGCAGGTTCATGGCATCGGTGAGCTGGATTTCACCGCCCACGCCCTCGCGCGTCTCATCGATGCAGGCGAATATCTCGGCATCAAAGACGTAACGGCCGGCGATGGCGAGGTTCGTCGGCGCCGTCTCCGGTGCCGGCTTTTCAACAAGACGGTTGAGCCGGTAAAGGTCGTCCTCGCCGTTGAACGGCTCGCCATCGACGATGCCGTAACGGCTGACCCATTCCTGCGGCACGCGATGCACGGCAACGACGCTGCCACCCGTGCGATCGTAGGCATCGAGCAACTGCCGCAGCCCCGGCTTGCATTGCTCATCCGGTGGGTGAATGATCGTGTCACCGAGAAGCACGGCGAACGGTTCACCGGCGATGTGGCGGCGACCGATCCGGATGGCATCCCCGAGGCCGCGCTGGGCCTTCTGCCGGATGTAGAAGATGCGGCACTGATCACCGATGTAGCGCACCTGTTCGATAAGCTCGTCCTTGCCGCCCTCGCGCAGGAAAACCTCGAGGTCGGGCGCGTAGTCGAAGTGGTTCTCGATCGCCTGCTTGCCGCGGCCGGTGATGATGAGGATGTCCTCGATGCCGCTGGCCACCGCTTCCTCGATCACGAATTGAAGCACCGGCTTGTCGATGATTGGCAGCATCTCCTTGGGCATGCTCTTGGTCGCCGGGAGGAACCGGGTACCCATGCCCGCGGCGGGGATGATTG
>PUNN01000151.1 GCA_003552605.1 Phycisphaeraceae bacterium | reverse complement strand
GAAACCCCGGAAACCCCGGTCCCCCCGGAAACCCCGCCCACGGCACCGGCCCACCGCCCCCGGAACCCCCGGCCCCCGGAAACCCCGGGAATCCCGCCTCGGGAGACCGGCTCCGCAAGTCCCACCCTCGGCAATGCGACGTGGCCGCCTGCCCGGGACCGCCGTGCAGGCCGGACTTCTCCCAGAGCGGCCGGCCCGCGCGCGGCACAGGGCAGGGTGCGGGGAACCACGCGAATGTGAGTCACTCCAATGGAAGCAGGTATCGTCGGTTTGTCCTATATCGGTAAGACCACGCTGTTCAATGCGCTGACGGCGCTCGGCGTCAGTGCAGAAAGCAGCGCCAGCAAGCCCAACATCGGCATCGTGCAGGTGCCGGACCCGCGGCTCGAGCTGATTGCCAGCTTCATTGCCACCAAGAAGATCATCCCCGCCACCATCCAGCTCGTGGATGTGGCCGGCCTCGTGGCCGGGGCAAGCGAAGGCCGCGGGGCGGGCAATCGGTTCCTTGCACACCTGCGAGATGTCGATGCCCTCGTCCATGTGGTGCGGTGCTTCGAGGATCCGGATGTGCCCCACATCCACGGCCGGATCGATCCGGTCAGTGATGTCGAGGAGGTGGAGACCGAGCTGATGCTCGCCGACCTCGAGGTTGTTGAAAACAGCATGAAGAACGCCGAGCGAAAGGCCCGCACCGGCGACCGCGAGGCCACCGCCCGCCTGGCGCTGATGAAGCGCTGCGAGGCCGCGCTGAGTGAAGGCCAGCCGATCAGCAGCCTTCGGTTCGATGATGCCGAACAGCGGATTCTTCGCAGCATCTCCCTGCTTTCGGCCAAGCCGGTGCTCTACGTGGCCAATGTCGGTGAGGATGACCTCGCCGGTGAATCCAGCCATTCCCGGGCCCTGCGGATGTGGGTCGAGCAGCGTGGCGGGGTGATGGTCAACGTGTGCGCCAAGCTTGAAGCCGAGCTTGTCGAGCTTGATGAAGCCGAACGGGCGGAAATGCTCGAGGCCATGGGCCTTGCCGAGCCGGCGTTGAACGTGCTTGCCCGCGGCATCTATGACCTGCTTGGCCTTCAAAGCTTCTTCACCGCCGGCCCCAAGGAGGTCCGCGCCTGGGCCATCCCGAAAGGCGCTACTGCACCCGAGGCCGCTGGCGAAATCCACAGCGACCTCCAGCGCGGCTTCATCCGCGTCGAGGTGTACGCCGTGGATGACCTGAAGCAGCACGGCAGCGAAAAAGCCATCAAGGAGGCCGGCCGACTTCGCGTGGAGGGCAAGAACTACGTGATCCAGGAAGGGGATGTGTGCCACTTCCTCTTCAACGTGTGAGGGCCCTCCGCCGCGCTGCTTCCCGCCGCGTCGGAAATGGCGCCATGGCGATTTCAGCCGCGGCAACAGGCCCGAAACCCACCAACACGTTCATGGCGAGACGGTGCTGTCGGTCTCAGCGGTTCTGCTGAGCGGGCCGTTCGGGGTGTTCGGCATCGTCGGGGGTTTCGGGCGTATCGGGCCGGTCCTCAGGGTCGGTGAGCTGTTCACCACGCTCGGGCATCGGCCACATTTCGGAAAGTTCATCGTAGCTCGCCGGCTTCATCACCATGTCCCGGGGCAGTTCGCGGCGGATGAGGTTGCCATCGGCATCGAAGCGGGCTTCATACTCGGGCTGGTCGAGCGTGGCGCGCGAGTAGACGGTGAAGCCGCCTTCTTCGTGTTCCTGGGCGCGTTCGGTCCGCAGCACCATCCGACCACTGGTGGCATGGTAGTTGTAAAACGCGTGTGGCAGGTCCTCATCACGCGGCAGCAGACGGGGCAGCAGCTCACGCTCGACGTGCGAGATGTAGCCGCGGTCGGGTGTCTCCCACGCGTTATGCACCGGCGGATCGCGCTTTTCAATGCCGCGGTTCCACCCTGCGACCGAGCGTGTGACGGTGATGATGCCCATCTCGCGAAGCCCCTGGTCGTTGAACATCAGGTGCTCGGTGGGCGTGGTGGCCCCTTCCGGCGCGCGGTAGCCGCGGTCGCGAAGCCGCCGGCGCTCGGCCTGCTCGGCCGGGCGGAAGGTCTGCGTGACGTTCCAGTACTCGGTCTGGCGGTCGTGTGAGAGGAAATATTCCGCGCGGCTGTCGATCATCTCCAGCGGGCTGTGGGCCACCCGCATCTCGGTGATCATCAGGATGCCCTCGATCCCCATCAACTCCGCTTCCGGATCGGTTTCCCTTCGCATGTAACCGACATCGTTACGCCCGTGGCGGATGCGGAAGTACTGCTCGGGTATCAGTGCCTCGCGCAGGCGGTCCATGTTCAACCCGCTCTGGCGGAACGATTCGGCCGCGGTCATCATCGACTCACGCTGCTTGTCGAGCTCGCTCGGGCTGGCGAGGCGGACTGTCCGGATCATCGCGTTGAACGTGCGCTTGACCTTGTCGATCAACTCGGGGTTGCGGTCGTGGTCGAGCTGGAACAGGGCGAACGTGCGCGGGTCGATCTGCACGATCGCATGCGCCCGGATCGCGGGTGTGCGGCCCTGGCGCGGCACCTGATAGTAGAGCAGGGCCACCGGCACATCGCCGAGGGTCAACAGCCGCTGATCGGTGACACGGGCCTGGGGCTGGCCGATCATGTGCCGGATCGAAGCCTGCGCCAGTTCCGCCACGCTGGAATGCTCCTCCGTTCGCCGAAACGACAGCAGGATCAGCGATTCGAGCGATTCATCCTGAATGCGCAGCACCCCATCGCCGGAACTGACCGGCACCATGCGGGAATCCCGCGGCGGCCGGAACGAAAGGCCGTAGGCGAACTCGCGCCAGCGATCGCTGCTGAGCAGCAGGTCGGTATCGCCCGGCCGACCGATCTGTCCTTGCTCATCGGGGTCGGCTTCGGCCTCGGGGTCGGCCTGCACATGCGATTCCGGCTCGGGCTCGACCGTGCCATCGCCCTCCGGCAGCGGGCTCTGCCGCTGAGCGAGCGCCTGCGAAAGCGGCATGTGCATCAACAGCACTGCCGCGAAGGCCGCGGCTGCGGCCGGGATCATCCACAAACGGGAAAAGCGTCTGACGGTCATGGGTGGCTCCGCAGTGTACTCGGTGACCAGGGCCGGGCGGGGGCAGGCGGGGTGCGGGCGGCGGGCGGCGGCGTTCCACGATCGGGCCCGCGGCCTGGCCCCACGGCTCCCGCCACGGGGGGGTGTGAACCAGTCGGGCCCAAGGGTGCGCCGCCAGGTGCGGATACGTCCACCAGGCAGGGCCGCCGGGTCGCCTCGGCTCAGGCCGCGTCGACCAGGCGCCGCCGACTCAGTCCTCCGGCCAGCGGGCCGAGCGGCAGATGCGGGTGATCAGGCTGAAGTTCTCATTCAGCCGGTCACGCCGCACCTCAGCGCGGCGGCGGGGGTTGTCGGCGTGGCGCTGGTGCATCCGGGCCATCTCGTCCAGCCCGATGATCCAGGCATCGGCGTGGTCGGTCTCACCCGCGGGCAGGATCGCCAGCACGCCCACATGCACCTTGTTGCCGACGGTCGGATGCTCATAGCCGGTGACCCGCCAGGTGCGGCCCTCAACCTCGATCTCGGCCTCGGCACCCTCTACAGGGTCAGTCTGCACCAGCGTCTCGGGATCCTCCACCCGGGCGATCTGCAACCGTCGGCCGGAGAGGTCGGGATCGCGCAGGCGCCAGGTCGTCTCGTCGGCATCGACCACCAGCGTCCAGTCGCGGGGCACGGCCAGCTCGAGCCCGTCGAACCGCTGCCGCTCCAGCGCCGTGCCGCCGAAGCCCGAGATGTACAACTGCCCGAGCCCGAGCGTAACCCCGAGCAGGGCGATCATCGCGGCGGCGACCAGGCTTTTCGACGTCGGCTGCAAAGCGGCGACCCCGCATGGGTGGGCACGAACGTTCCCATTCTACCCCGCCCGGGGCAACGGCACCAACGGCCCGCGGCGATTGGACGGGGTGACAAGGCGACCCCATGCAGCCGGGTCTGCCTGCGCCAGCAGCCGCCCGCCGCCTCCGCCAGGTTCGCGGTACAATGCCGCCACGCGGCGAGTCCGCCGCGCTCCGCCCCTTCACCGGCGGATCACCGGGCCGCCCTTTCGGGGGCACACTCACGAGGCCGATGCCTCATGGTCGCCACCAAACCCTCATCCTGCCCCCTGCCCGGCGCCCCATCCGGCACCGAGGCGATCCCGAGCCCCTGTGCCGCTGGTCTGGCGGGGAATATGCCCGGGGCTGCGGTCGTCTCTGATTCAGAACCCCACGCCACCCGCACCGACTTCTGCTCCAGCGCCTCCCGCCAGGTGGTCGAGGGACAGCGGGCCGAGGATGCTGGGGCCGCGGCGGATCCGGGGGTGTACGCTCAGTACATCTGGTGCCTTCGATACATCGACTCACCGGTGCGGCGTGACCGGGATGAAAACAGCGATGGTGAGCTCAACGAACAGATGTACTACGTCACCGATGCGAACATGAACGTGACGATGCTGGTGGGCAACTTCGACATCCAGCGCTACCGCTACGACCCCTACGGCCGCGTCGAGGTGCTGACGGGCAGCGGCGACCCCGCCCCCGGCGAATGGGAAATCTTCGAGAACGAGATTCTGTTCACCGGCAATCGGCTGAACCCGGAGACGGGGCTGTACCACGCCCGCCACCGCGAATACCACCCGAGCCTGGGGCGGTTCATGCAGCGCGATCCGCTGGGGTATGTGGATGGGATGAGTCTGTATGCGGGGTATTTCGCGATGTCGGGTGGGGGGGATCCGGGGGGGCTAGCGTTGATCGATCTAACGCAGGACCAATATTCGGATTACCTTGATGAATGGGGAAACCTTCGCCCCGAGTACAAAGGGAGAACGTCGCCGGACTTACATGACACGCCATTTCCGCCATTGAATGACTCACCCCATCCCGAACCCGACTTTGATGCGCGAGACTGCAGGAACGCATGTTTCGATACATTCTTCTTTGGCTTTGTGATAGACGAAGCTGCTCAGCACGCCATCATGCACATACTCAAGCATGCAGAAAAGAAAATGGCCGCACGCCTCGTACCGGTTGCAGGTCAGGCCAAAGAACTCAATAATTTCATTGAAGTTATGGAGTGCCTAAGCGAGTGTGATGATCGCGAAGAAGGTATGGATTTGCAAGGGAGCTACGGTGCACGCGCATCTTTAGAATGCGCACTGATTAAGTTTTTCGACAATGATTGCGAAACTTTCGGTGCCGCCGATTGGATGATCTATAGGGGGAATAACTCTGACGGCGATGTTGAGCTCCAGGCTCGCTCCTATTACTTTTGTATATTCAACGTTCATGATCGCTTTGGACGCGATCATGATGACCTCTTGGCTTTAGAGGGTCGCTTTATCGGAGTGGACGGAGATTATCAAACCGATACAAAGCACTTATCTCCGAATAGCCTATTTATTCGACAAGATTTAACCAGTGAGGAAAAACGTGAATTTACCATACTAAATAGAGACTTGAAGCACCTATGGCCTTAAACATAGGCATTCGTTGGCATGTCACCATGAACAGCAACACTCTTAACCTTGACGCGCGGGCACGATCCTTCGTGCAGCCACTACGGAGCAAGCGATGATGTATAATGAGTCAACATCCACAACCCTTAGACTTTCGTATGCGAAGATCATAACACTATCACCCATTATGCTGCTTGCCATAGTCCTTACATTTGTCATGCATTTGCATGGCCATTCAACTTTTATGCTAGCCGTCGTGGCTCAGCCTAAAGCTTCCGCCGGCCTCGCTGCCTCGTCGTGCAATGACGATAAGGCGGACATAGATTCGGAATCCGCAAGCAGAAGACTGCTTAAACGTGCAACCAAGGCACTGGAGACGAGTGATGCCCCGGAAGGGCGATCCCGATTGCTGTCACAAGTTGCGGAGGCGTATGCAGCAACAAACAGGTTTGAGCGTTCAATAGAACTTCTCGACTCTCTTGATAATGACTATTGGGTGAGAAGGGCCCGAAGGGCTCTCTCGACAATGAAATCGCGCGAGGGATCATTGGAATCGGCTTTGAAACAAGTTCGGCGCATAGATATTAAGGAGCTTCGGGTAGCCGCCTATTGCGATGTCGCTAAAGCGCGATCCGTTAACGATCATGCAAATGGAGCAAATACTGCACTTGCATTGGGGCGTGCTACAATCGAGCGTATCAGCGATGATGTAAGCAAAGCACGTGCGTATGCCATTCTCGCTGATACCCTGTTCGCGACTGGTGATCGGGCATCTGGGCAGGAAGCGTTGCGCGATGCTAAGAATGCGATCAGGTCTCTGTCGGGACATCGGTCGGGCAAGCAAGGTGCTATCGCACGTATTGCCATGGTCGAGGCACTATACGAAGATCTTCAAGGAGCAAAGCATACCATTGCTCTCATGGCCAGTAAGTCACGTCAAGTCGCTGCACTCACCGAAATAGCGAGAGCAATGGCTATGAAAAAGCAGGCTGATGCTGCAAAGGAAATGCTTGGCCACGCGATCGAGACGGCCGGAAGCATCGAAATAGCGTTTGCAAAATCCCAAGCATATTATTCTATTGGTGCCGCACAACTTGATGTCCATGACAAAGAGTCATCCAGAGACAGCCTTGCTCTTGCCCGAAACGCCGCTTCGCACATCAGTGATGTAGATATGCGCGCTCAGGTATATGCGGAAGTTGCGTTCTATAAGGGGCTCCTTGGGGAGGTGGACGCAGCGCGCGAAACGTTGACAGAGATCGATGAGGAGATTCTCGACAAAGTGACGTATTATCGTGACCGCGTCTACAGTGGTATCGTGATAGGGCATTGTCGAAAGGGCAAAATACAAAGCGCGATTGAGAATGCGGCGAAAATCGGCCGCATACGGGAAAGAGACTCAGCATTTCACCATGTTGTAAGAGCACAGGTGGAAGCCGGTGATATTCAGGCTGCATTCGACATTGTGAGTCGAATCGAAGGTGCGCGGTTGCGAGTGAAGTCCTATATTGAAATTGCTTCATCGGATGACAGCGAGGACAGTCCGGAGTACAGAGACAAGGCGCTTCTGTCGGCATTTGGCGAAGCTGTGCGGGTTTCAGATGCTCTTCAGAGGAGCGATATCTACAGGAAGTTGGGGGTTATGTATGCCAGGTTGGGGCGAGTTCAGGAAATGAACGGCTGGGGTCAATCGATTGCAAACGGTGGGGATCGCGCATCGGCATATCTGGGCGGCGCGGAGGAGTTGATCGGACGTGAATGATGCGTAACTGTTCACGGCCGGTTAGGAACCGGAATCCATAAAGTTAACGTGGCATGGAAGTGGACTTGTTCCTGCAAAGTACCGGGTGGATGTAGCGTTGTACGAGAGGGTGCGGAGGGACCGGCCTTGCCCCCCCCCGCACAGATCCCAGCGTGCGGCACTACCGCACTGGGCTCCTACCTCGGGTGATGGCGAGAGAGCGGAGGCGGACAGAACCGCCGCGCTCCGCCGCTCGCACACGCTGCAATGCGATCGATGTGTCCATCCGGCTCAGTGTCCGCAGCGCGGCCGATTGCAGCGTGTTCGCCTTGATCGGAGGCTGAAAGTCGAACGGGCTATTGCCATCCCCACGGCCCGTTCACTCGGCCTCGAAGAACCGGGCGTTGGTCCCCTCGGCCCCGATGCGAAGTTGCACGGGCCGGGTGCAGCGGGGGCAGCGGCCGGCGTAGGCCGTGCCCTCGCGATTGCGGTAGATGCGGCTGTAGGCGCCACAGCAGCGCCAGCGGATGGCCACCCAGGGACGATGCCGCAGGCTCTGTCCCCCACCGGTGGCGGTTGATCGCGAGGACCGCTGCACGCGACCACGCAGTTCGAGAATGTCATCGAAACGGCTCATGCGTATCCATGATCGGCCCAGGAGGCTTGCGAACTCGATTCCGCCATCCTGCTGATGGGTGACTCAGGTCAGGGGGTGTCGAGGACGGCCGCCTGATGCGCCTCCTTGGAACGGGCAGGTGCGCCGGTACGCGCTGATTCGTAGATCAGGTCCATCAGCTCGCACTGGATGATGCCGTTTTCGGGCGTGGTGCCGGGCTCGGCGCGGCCGAGGATGGCATCGATGAAGTTGTCATCGGGGGTTTGCGGCGCGGTGGTGATGGGCGGGTATTTGATCCGGTCCCGGCCGCGCCAGAGGTTGATCCACGAGCCGCTCCAGCCGTCGATCTCGACACGGCCGCCGTCGAAGAGGTAGACCATGTGGCTGCCGTTGGCCGGGCAATTGCCGCCGATGGCGATGCTTGCCATCACACCGTTGGCAAACCGGATGGTCATGGCACTGTTGATGTCCACGGGCGTATCGAGGTTGTCGATCGCGGCGTAGACCTCGGCGACCGGCGACTCGACACTCCAGCAGAGGCTGTTGAGCAGGTGGGCGCCGGAGTCGTAGGCCTGCCCGCCTCCGGACAGCGATGGCTGCTGCCGCCAACTGCCGCGCGTGCCGTCGAGCCATCCCTGGGCAAGGTAGCCGTGGACAAGCTCGAGCCGGCCGAGCTCACCGCCGCGGATCAGTGCCCGGAGGTAGCGGAACTCGGGTGTGCAGGGGGTGTTATAGCCCACGATGACGATGCGGCCGAGCTCGCGGGCCCGCGCGGCGAGGGTGTGTGCATCGGCGGCGCGGGTGACCATCGGCTTTTCGATCAGCACGTGGCAGCCGGCTTCGAGCGCGGCCATGGCATGCTCGAAGTGAAGCGTGTGCGGTGTGGCGATGACCACCGCATCCGGCTTCGCTTCGCCGAGCATCGCAGGTATGTCGTGATAGGTTGCGGGGGCCGGCGCGGCATCCGTGAGGTGGGTTTCGAGCATGCGCTTCAGCGCTACGTCTGAGGTGTCGCATAGCGCGACGATGCGGCAATCCGGGTTCGCCTTCAGACGCCGCGCGTGAGCGCCTGCGTAGCCGCCACATCCGATAAGTGCAAGCCTGATGGCAGTCATGAGTATCTCCTGGGGGGTGAAGTCAGCCAAGCAGCGGTGCTGCGGGCCGGGTTGGCCCATGTCGTGGCAGCGTAACGTGAGTGACATCGGTGTGATTGCGATGCGGGCGGGGGAGCCGGGGGCCCCGTTCATCCGTTCATCGTTTCCGCATGACCGGTACCGGTGTCGCAAAGCTTCGAGGTGATGGGCGATTTGCCGGATGAGCTTTGCCCCGGGCCGCAGCCATGGCTGCGATCAGTCGAAGCACGGATGGGCCGTCGCGGCGTGGCCCCCGGCCCCCCGGACCCCGGGCCCTCAGGGCCCCGGGGCCGGGCCGGGCGGACATGGGGCAGAGCCGCCGGACACGCCTGTGATGCGTCCTGCGGGCCGGGCCGCGCGGGCGCGCGGACATGGGGCGGGCACCTTGGGAGAGCGGTCATCATGGAAGTTTCGGCGGTCTGGTTCATCGCGATGGCGGTGTTGTCCGCGGCGGCGCTGATCGGGGGCTACCGGATCGGTGGCAGCCGGATCGAGATCGTGCGGCCGTGCATCCTCCTGGCTCTGCTGGCCGTCGCCGTCTGGGCATGGCTGATCCGCCGGCCTGAGGTGGCCGTTCAGGTGTTTCCGGTGAGCGTGTTGAGCAACATCG